>NZ_JADDKI010000592.1:0-1762 GCF_015356725.1 Dietzia sp. SYD-A1 | reverse complement strand
GTGCGAGCGCGTCGGCCAGGGCCTCGCGCTCGCGGTGGCGCCGTCCACCGTCGGGCGCGCTTCTCATCGTCACGCCCGCGCGGCCGCGGCCCTCGCGCGCAGGGTCTCGATCATGCCGTCGGGGTCGGGCGCGCCGTAGACTGCGGACCCGGCGACGAAGACGTCACAGCCCGCGGCGGCCGCGTCCCCGATCGTGTTCGAATCGATCCCACCGTCGATCTGGATCAGCACGTCGAGCCCGCGCCGGTCGATCTCGGCGCGCAGCGTGCGAACCTTGTCGAGCACCTCGGGCATGAACGACTGTCCCCCGAACCCGGGCTCGACGCTCATCACCAGAACCATGTCCACGTGCGCGAGCAGGTCGAGGTACGGCTCCACCGCAGTGCCCGGCTTGATGGAGATGCCCGCCCGGCACCCGCGCGAGTGCAGCAGCTCCGCGACGGCCTCCGGATCGTCGGTGGCCTCCACGTGGAAGGTCACGCTGGCCGCGCCGGCATCGACGTAGTCACCCACCCACCGCAGCGGGTCGGTGATCATGAGGTGACAGTCCATCGGCTTGTCGGTGACCCTCCCGACCGCCTTGGCGACGGGGGCACCGAAGGACAGATTGGGCACGAAGTGGCCGTCCATCACGTCGACATGGATCCAGTCGGCGGCGGGGATGCGGTCGATCTCCCGGTCGAGGCAGGCGAAGTCGGCGGACAGGATCGACGGCGCGATGAGCGGCTGGTACGACATGCGGGTCAGTCTAGGCGGGCACGCGCGAGTGGGCGCCCGAGGGCGTCGGCCGGAACCAGGTCGGACGGTCAGGTAGCCAGGCTCCGAGGAGCCGGACTCTCAGCTGGCCGGACGATCAGGCGCCCGGACCCGCCGGCGTCGACTGTCACTCCTCTCGTTTCGACGGTGTGGGGACGTTCCCGAGCCGTCGCAACCCCGCCATGAACATCGCATCGGTGCCGTGGCGGTGGGGCCAGAGCTGCACCCACGGTCCGCCTCCGAAGCCCTCGGTGGAGGTCCCGCCGATCCCCGCGAGGACCTCGCGGATGTCGAGGAGTTCGACATCCCCGCGCCGGTCGGCCTCACGGATCATCGACACCGTCTCGGACAGGTGGGGGGAACACGTGGCGTAGAGCACCACGCCCCCGGGCCGGACCAGTCGCAGTGCCGACTCCAGCAGTTCCCGCTGCAGGATCACCAGTCCCGGGATGTCTGAGGCGGTCTTGCGCCACCGGGCCTCGGGACGCCGCCGGAGGGCGCCGAGTCCCGAGCACGGGGCGTCGAGGAGGACCCGATCGAACCCCGGCTCGAGGCCGGGATCCCGGCCGTCCGCGGTGAATACGGTCACCGGCAGGTCCCGCGTGGCCTCCCGCACCAGGTCGGCCCGGTGTTCGGAGACCTCGACACCGGTCACCGTCGCGCCCTCGATCTCCGCCAACGCGCCCAGCATCACGGCCTTGCCCCCGGGGCCGGCGCACAGATCCAACCACCGGCCCCCGTCCTCGCCGACGAGCGGCGCACGGGAGGCGGCGAGGGCGACCACCTGGCTGCCCTCGTCCTGCACCGTGGCGAGACCGTCTCTCACCGCGTCGAGGGCACCGGGATCACCGGAGTCGAGGTGGACCGCGTACGGCGACACGACGCCCTCGCTGCCGCCGGTCACCAGCGCGAGTTCCTCGGCGGAGATGGCGCCGGGCAGGGCTGCGAGGTGCACCTTGGGGCGCGCGTCATCGGCGGCCAGCAGCTCGGGCAGCTCCCCGGCGTC
>NZ_JADDKI010000591.1:0-5706 GCF_015356725.1 Dietzia sp. SYD-A1 | reverse complement strand
CGCTGGGGGGCAGCGGACCGAACAGCGGGGCCGGGCGGGACGTGAACACGTCGGGCATTCCCTCCACAGGATTCGAGCCGGTGTCGGTGACGACGAACGGGGCGTGGACCGAGGGGTCCGGGAACGGCAGACCGTAGCAGTTGGGCCCGGTGCTGGCGTTCACCTTCGGCAGGTCCTTGGGGTACTCGTACGCCCGCGCCCCCTGCTGGAAACCGGACTTGAACACCAGACCGGGTTGGTCCACCCCGCCGAACGCCGACGTCGCGCCCTCGACGCCCTGGTTGAGTCCGACGATCAGGCACGTGAGCATCGGGTGGTATTCGGCGAGCAGGCTGGTCGAGGCCCGCATGTCCGCCAGGGTCTTGACGAGTTCGTTGCCGTTCTCGGACAACAACCGCTTGCCCGTCTCCCCGGTTCCGATCGCCGAGACCAGCAGTTGCTCGAAGCGGGCCTGGTTGTTGACGACGTTGGCACCGACGTCCGTTCCGGAGTCCAGCAGGCGCATGACGTCGGGGGTCACGTCGGCGTACAGATTGGCCACCCTCGACCCCTTGGCGAGATCTCTCTGCAACGTCTCGATCTGCGGATTGATCTCCTGCAGATACTCGTTCAGATCGGTGATGGTGCGTCCCACCTGATCACCGCGCCCGTCGACCGCTCCGGAGATCGCGCCGAGAGTCGCGTTCAGCTTCTCCGGCTCGATCGCGGTGAGCAGATCCGTGAGGTCCTGGAACAGAGTGTTGACCTCTGAGGTGACGTTGGACGCCTGTACGACGGTGCCCGCCGCCATCGGCGTGGGGTCCGGGCGGGCCGGGGACTCGAAGTCAACCGACTTGGCGCCGAAGACGGTGTTGGAACCGATCGTCACCGGGGCATTGGCGGGGATGGCCTCGAGCGCGGCGGGATCGACCTCGATCTCGATGGTCGCGCCGTCGAACTCCTGGCGGATCTCGGTGACGTTGCCGATCTCGACTCCTCGGGCACGGACCTTGGCGTCGGCCTCCATGACCAGCCCCGCGCGGTCGCTGCGGACGGTGAGCGGGACCCGGCTGTCGAAGGCCCGCGCGAACATGAGCAGGGAGAGCGCGATGACCACCACGATGACCAGGGCGAGCACGATCGCCGCGATGCGCCTGGGCACCGTGTCACTCTGACTGAGACTTCTCGCCACGACCGCCTCCTATCCCGACAGGTTGAAGTTGCCGTCTCCGCCGTAGATCGCGAGGGAGACGAGGAGGGTTACGGTCACCACGGCGATGAGCGAGGTGCGGACGGCGTTGCCCACCGCCGAGCCGACCCCTGCCGGGCCGCCCGCGGCGTTGTAGCCGTAGTAGGTGTGGATGAGCATGATCGTGATGGCCATGGCGATGGCCTGGACGAAGGACCACAGGATGTCCGTCGGGATGAGGAACGTGGAGAAGTAGTGGTCGTAGACGCCGCCGGACTGGCCGTAGATCTGCACGGTGGCGAAGCGACTCGCGAGGAACGAGGCGATGACCGCCAGTGAGTAGAGCGGTACGACGGCGATCATGCCGGCGACGATCCTGGTCGAGACCAGATAGGTGATCGAGTCGATCGCCATGACCTCGAGCGCGTCGATCTCCTCGGACACCCGCATCGCGCCCAGCTGGGCGGTGGCGCCGGCCCCGATGGTGGCCGCGAGGCCGATCCCGGCGATCACGGGGGCGGCGATGCGCACGTTGATGAACGCGGCGAAGAAGCCCGTGAGCGCCTCGACGCCGACGTCGGTCAACGAGGAGAACCCCTGGACCGCGATGACACCGCCGGTCGCGAGCGTGAGGAAGCCGACGATCACCACCGTGCCGCCGATCATCGCGAGCGCTCCGGTGCCCATGGCGATCTCGGCGATGAGGCGGAGGGTCTCCTTGGGGTACTGGGTCAACGCGCGGGGGGTGGCCACCAGGGAGCGCCAGAAGAACAGCGCGACGGCCCCGAAGTCATCGACCCGACCGACGGAATACGTGCGGGCCCGCGACAGACGGGGGAAACGCGTGGTCTCGATCACCGCCATCCTATGACCCCAACACCTTGACGCCGACCGCCGTCAGGACGGTGTTGACCACGAACAGGGCCATGAAGGCGAAGACGACGGTCTCGTTGACCGCGCTGCCGACCTCTTTGGGGCCCCCACGGACGTAGAGACCCTTGTAGCAGGCCACGAGGCCGGCCAGCATCCCGAACATGCCCGCCTTGATCTGCGCCAGGACGAGCTCGCCCAGGCCCGTGAGCAGGGTGATCCCGTCGACGAACGCACCCGGGTTCACGCCCTGCAGGAGGACGGAGAACAGGAAGCCGCCGAGGATGCCGATCGTGCAGACGAGGCCGTTGAGCAGGAGGGCCACGAACGTCGACGCGGCCACGCGGGGGACGACCAGGCGCTTGACGGGGTCGATGCCGAGAACCTCCATGGCATCGATCTCCTCGCGGATGGTCCGGGCACCGAGATCAGCGCAGATCGCCGTGGCACCGGCCCCGGCGACGATGAGGACGGTGACCATCGGGCCGACCTGGGTCACGGCCCCCAGAGCCGCGCCGGCACCGGAGAGGTCCGCCGCCCCGATCTCGCGGAGCAGGATGTTGAGGGTGAAGCTCACCAGGACGGTGAAGGGGATCGCCACCAGGATGGTGGCGACCATGGAGACCCGGGCGATGAACCAGGACTGGTCGACGAACTCCCGGCCCTGCCGCAGGATCGACGGGAACGAGACGAACGTGTCGAGACTCATCGCGACGAAGTCGCCGACTCCTCTGAGCGGCGCGTCGAGAACTCTCGGCATCTCGCCCCCTCCTGTCGCGTGTCGGCACCCGTCGACCGCCGATCTGAACAAGTGACCGGTTCGGTGTGACGTCGATTACACAGTAGCTAGAACACGTTCTCATTAGCAAGCGGTACCGATTACCCCCGCAGAGTGCCCCTGCCGACGTGCCGGGAATCTAGCACGCGTCACCGGAACGACAGAGGTCCCCGACGCGTCTCTCAGCAAACGCATCGGGGACCATATCGGGTCAGGTCAGAGCGTCATGATCTCCGCCGCCGAGAAGGACTTGCCCTCCGGGCGCCCTGACCAGTGGGCGGACACCGCGTCGGCGAACGCCCGGCGGTCCCAGACGCCCCCCTCGGCGTCGAACCGCTTCTCCACGACCGGAGCCTCCACGAGGGCGACCATCCCGCCGTATACCACGAACAGCTGGCCGGTGACGTCGGCCGCGGCCGGGGACGCCAGATAGGACACCAGGTCCGCCACCCGGTCCGGCGACAGCGGGTCGGGCCCCTTCGAGTCGTCCCAGTCCTCGAAGACGCCCGCGGTCATCCCGGTGCGCCCCCGGGGGGCGATCGCGTTGGCCGTGCAACCGATCCTGGAGAGCACGCGGGAGGCCGAGAGGGTGAGTGCGGTGATGCCCGCTTTCGCGGCGCCGTAGTTGGCCTGACCGGGAGGGCCGAAGAGCCCCGCCTCGGAGGAGGTGTTGACGAGTCGACCGTAGACCGGGGCGTCGGACTTCTTGCTCTCCCCTCGCCAGTACGCCGCCGCGTTGCGGGTGAGGAGGAAGTGCCCGCGCAGGTGCACCCTGACCACGGCGTCGAAGTCCTCGTCGTCCATGTTGAACAACATCTTGTCCCGGGTGATACCGGCGTTGTTCACCACCACGTGCAGACCACCGAGCCGCACCGCCTCGGCCACCATCGCGTCCGCGGTCTCCCGCTCGGAGACGTCGCCCACCACGAGCGCGGCCTTCGCGCCCGCCGTCTCGATATCGGCGATGACGGCGTCCGTGGCGTCGGACGACCGGATGTCGTTGATCACCACGGCCGCCGCGCCCGAGCGCGCCAGCTCCACGGCTTCCGCGGCTCCCAGCCCGGAACCGGACCCGGTGACGACCGCCACGCGTCCGTCGAGTGAGAGGTCCGTCCCGAGGCCCTCCCGACCCGGACCCGGCGTCACTCCGCGACCTTGAGCGCTGCCATCGGACACTTCTCGACGGCCTTGAGTGCGCGCTTGCGCAACTCCTCGGGAACCTCGTCGACGACCACGCGCACCACCTCGTCGTCGTCGTTCAGCTCGAAGACCTTCGGGGCGAGCCCGACGCACACGGCCTGCCCCTCGCAGCGGTCGGGATCCACGTCAATTCTCATACCCGTCCTCCTTGGCCGGGCCCGCGGCCACTGTGGCCGTGGGCATGATTCGATACTATGTGAGTCACGACACTAGAACGTGTTCCACTCGAGACGAGCTTAGGGCATATGGACATCACCTACACCCCGGACCAACAACGGCTGCGCGGAGAGTTGCGCGAGTACTTCTCCGCCCTGATGACCCCCGAGCGCCGGGAGGCCTTCACCTCCACCACCGGCGAATACGGCCACGGCAACGCCTATCGCGAGATAGTCGCCGAGATGGGCCGCGACGGCTGGCTCACGTTGGGCTGGCCCGAAGAGTTCGGCGGGCGGAACCGCCCGATGGTGGAACAGTTGATCTTCACCGACGAGGCCGCGATCGCCGGGGTGCCCGTGCCCTTCCTCACCATCAACTCGGTCGCGCCGACCATCATGGCGTTCGGCTCCGAGGAGCAGAAGAGCTACTTCCTGCCCCGGATCAGCCGAGGCGAGCTGCACTTCGGCATCGGATACTCCGAGCCCGAATCGGGGACCGACCTGGCCTCCCTCAAGACCCGGGCCGTCCGTGAACCCGGGACCGGCGAGCACGCGGGGCACGATGTCTACCGCATCAACGGCCAGAAGATGTGGACCTCCCTCGTGGCGTACGCGGACTGGATCTGGCTGGCCGCCCGTACCGATCCGGACGCCAAGCGACACAAGGGCATCTCGATGATCATGGTGCCCACCGACGCCGAGGGGTTCTCGTGGACCCCCGTGCACACGATGGCCGGCCCGGACACCAGCGCCACCTACTACCAGGACGTCGTGGTGCCCGCCAGCAACCTGGTCGGTCCCGAGCACGGGGGCTGGCCGCTCATGACCAACCAGCTCAATCACGAACGGGTCGCCCTCACGGCCGCCGGACCCCTCCAGGCCTCGCTGAGGCAGGTCCTGGAGTGGGCGCGCACCACCCGGTCGGTCGACGTCGGGATCCCCGGCGGTGGGGACGTGATCGACAACGAATGGGTGCGCAGCCACCTGGCCCGGGTCCACGCGATGGCCGAGTACCTGGCCCTGCGCAACTGGGAGATCGTGTCCGCGGACTCCGCCACGCCCACGCGAATCGCGGCGTCGGCGACGAAGGTGTACGGCACCGAGACCGCGTGCGAGGCATACCGGCTGCTCATGGAGGTGTTGGGCACCGCCGGGGCCCAACGCTCCCACTCCCCCACCACGGCCCTCCACGGCCGCATCGAGAGACTGCACCGGTCCGCGCTCATCCTCACCTTCGGCGGAGGCACCAACGAGGTCCAACGCGACATCATCGCCGCTGCCGGTCTGGGACTCCCCCCGGCGCCCCGCATCGCCCCCGCCACGTCCAGCAAGGAGCGCTGAGATGGATTTCCGCGTCGACGACACCACCACCGACCTGACCGCCCTCGTCCGCGACATGGGCGAGCGGCTGGTCACCGACGAGTCACTCCGCGAGCTCGACGCGCGGTTCGGACCCGGCACCGAGTCCGGCGGCACGGGCCGTGAGACCGCCCGGTTCCATGCCCGCTTCTGGGACGAACTGGTCCGCGCGGGCG
>NZ_JADDKI010000060.1:0-18469 GCF_015356725.1 Dietzia sp. SYD-A1 | reverse complement strand
GCCCGCGAGGCCGCCGCGGCGGCCTCGCGGGCTGCCTCGGCCTGCGCCGAGCCGGTCCGGAGGACGATCGGTGGCAGGAAGACCAGGATCACCGAGGCGACGACGGCGAGGATGCCGGCGACCAGATAGATCTCCGACATGCTGAGCGCGTAGCCCTGCTCGAAGGGGTGGGCCACCAGTTCGGGCAGGCGGTTGATGACGGACGAGTCCTTGGTGACCGTCTCAAGCGCACCCGCGCCCGCGCCGGATGCCGGGTCCGCGAGGGCCTGCACGATCCCGAGAGCCTCGGGATCGTCGCGCAGTGCCGGGTCCGCCAGGCCCTCTTGCACCCCGCGCGCGAGGCTGCCGTCCGCCCCCGCCTTCTGCAGCTCGCTGGTGATGGAGCCTCCGACCCGGCTGAACAGGATCGACAGGAACACGGCCACCCCGGCGGTCCCGCCGAGTTGCCGGAAGAACGTCGCGGACGCGGTGGCCACACCGATCTCGCGGGGGCTCACCGCGTTCTGCACGATCAGTGTGAGCGGCTGCATGCAGTTGCCCAGGCCGACGCCGAGGACCAGCATGTAGGCCATCACCAGGGTGAGAGAGGTGTCGGCGTCGATGGTGAACAGCAGGAACAGGCCGACGGCCGCGACGGCGGTGCCGAAGATCGGGAACTCGCGGACCCGCCCGGTCTTCGAGATGAGCTGACCGGAGACGATCGAGGCGCCCATCAGCCCGGCCACCAGTGGCAGCATCATGAGTCCGGACTCCATGGGGTCGGCTCCGTGGACGATCTGCATGTAGAGCGGGAGGGTCATCAGCCCGCCGAACATGGCCATTCCCACGATCACCCCGCCGGCGGTGACGATCGCGAAGGTGCGGTCCCGGAACAACCGCAGTGGGATGAGTGCCTCGTCGCCCGCGCGCGCCTCGACGATGAGGAACAGGCCGATCCCGGCCAGGCCCACGACGTAGCAGGCGAGGGCGGCAGGCGCGCCCCAGCCCCAGGTGTTCCCCTGCTCGGCCACCAGCAGCAGCGGTACCAGTCCGACGACGATTGTGGCGGCGCCCGCCCAGTCCACCCGGTGGTCCACGCGGGCGTTCTTGACGTTGAGGGTGATCAACACCAGGGTCAGTGCGATGGCGCCGATGGGGACGTTGATGAGGAAGATCCATCGCCAGCCGCTGATTCCGAAGAGGGTCTCGGCGCCGGCGAAGAAGCCGCCGACGACCGGACCGATGACCGAGGACGAGGCGAATACGGCGAGCAGGTAACCCTGGTACTTCGCGCGTTCGCGGGGCGGGATGATGTCGCCGATGATCGCCAGCGAGAGCGACATGAGGGCGCCCGCGCCCAGTCCCTGGATGCCGCGGAACAGTGCGAGGGTGTACATCGAGTCGGCGAGTGTGCACAGCAGCGAGCCGAACACGAAGATCATGATGCCGATGACGAAGAAGGGCTTGCGCCCGTAGATGTCCGAGAGCTTGCCGTAGAGCGGCGTCGAGATCGTGGACGTCATGAGGTAGGCGGTGGTCACCCACGCCTGGGCGTCCAACCCCTGGAGATCATCGGCAATGGTCCTGATGGCGGTCGAGACGATCGTCTGATCGAGGCTGGCGAGGAACATCGCGGACATCAACCCGGCGAGGATGACGAGGATCTGCCGGTGGGAGAACTCGCCGTCCTCGCCCGGGCCCGCGGCAGCGCTGGCGGATCGTGTCTCAGGGGTGGTCATCGGTTCTCCTTGGCGGACGTGAGGGCGTCGAGTTCGGAGCGCAGAGAGTCGGCGAGGCGCGACAACCCCCGGTCGAGCGAGGCCGCTTGCTCGGGGGTCCAGTCGGCCAGGACATCGGCCATCCACTGCCCGCGTCCGTCGAGGACCCGGGTGACCAGCTCGCGCCCCTCGGCCGAGAGGGTCACGACGCTCGCGCGCCCGTCATCCGGGTCGGGGACCTTGGCGACCAGGCCGAGGGCCTCGAGGTGGCGGACCTGACGACTCACCACGGAGATGTCGGTGTGCACGCGCTCGGCGAGGGCGGTGACTCTGTCGGGTTCGTCGTGGATCGCGAACAGCAGGGGATGGGTCGACGGTTCGAGGGAGTCGTGGAGTCGCGGTGCCGACGCGTTGAGTGCGCGGAGCATCTTGACCACGCGGGACAGGTCCACCACGAGCTTGCCGCCCTGCTCGGCGTCTATCGCCATTCCGACCTCCCGCGGTCAACTAAGTTGCTTGCAGCAAGCAACCATAACGCCGTTCTCCGCCGGCCGGCAACTCGGCGCTCAACCGAGGCGCGCGGGAATCGTCTCGAGCTGCCTGCCGGTGGGGCACGGCGCCGCATCGGCGTTAACATCGTCGAGGGCCACCCTGCGCAACGCGCACGCCGCGGCGGGTGTGGATCGCGGGAGGCGGGCGTGGACTCCCGCGGTTCATGAGAGTGGCCAATGCGCCGCTAACTGTTGACAGTTGACAGAGATGTGCATCACAATAGGTGTGCCCTGAACGGCGGTGCCCCAGGGGGCCGAGTACATCCTGCTGGGGACCGCCCGGGTGAGTTGGCCGGTGCCTCCGCGGTGAGAGTGATCGAGTCGAATAGAGGAGTAGGGATGAAGAAGTCCACGAGTGCCCCTTTGACCAGGGACGGGACGTTCGCCCGTCGGACCGAGGAGCGGGTTCGGGAGATGATCCTCGACGGCACGCTCCCTCCCGGGGAGCGGTTGAACGAGGTGTCCATCGCCGAGGTGCTCGGGATCAGCCGGGGGCCCCTGCGCGAGGCCATTCAGCGACTGGTGGGCGAGGGCCTGTTGACGATCGTGAGCCACCGCGGCGCTTTCGTGAAGACGTTCGAGCCCGGTGAGGTCGATGATCTGTACGAGCTCCGTACCGCGCTGGAGACACACAGTGTCCGTCTCGTCTGCCGGAGGGCGACGGACGAGGAGCTGCGGGAGCTCGAGCAGCTGGTCGGAGAGGCGGGGGAGGA
Organism: Dietzia sp. SYD-A1; assembly: GCF_015356725.1. Taxonomy (NCBI): domain Bacteria; kingdom Bacillati; phylum Actinomycetota; class Actinomycetes; order Mycobacteriales; family Dietziaceae; genus Dietzia; species Dietzia sp. SYD-A1. The sequence continues at coordinate 15,508 of NZ_JADDKI010000060.1, read as the reverse complement.
GCTGTCCCAGGATCCCGAACGCCCGTATCCCGCCGACCGGGACCTCCACACCCGGTTGACGTGGATGAGCGGCAACGACGCACTGGCCGCCGCGACGGTCGAGGTCCAGCGTCAGATCTCCCTCGCGAGGCAGACATCGGCCAAGAAGCCCGATCGAGCCCGTGAGGCGCTCGCCGAGCACGAGCGACTCGTCGCGGCGATCGTCGAGCGCGATGAGGACCGTGCGGCAGAGATCCTGCGACTGCACCTCGACAAGGCGCGGAAGAGCGCCGTGGACGCGCTGGGGATCACATCCGAATAGCGGCTCAGATGGGCCAGGAAAGGTGCAACAACCCATGACGACAACCAAGAAGCTGCGAGGTCTCCTCTCGTCGGGGGGGCCGCCGTTGATGGTGCCGGGTGCTCCCAACGCCCTCACCGCCCGGGTGGTGGAGGAGACGGGATTCGAAGCCGTGTACGTGACCGGTGCGGGTGTGACGAACTCCTACCTCGGGGCCCCCGACCTCGGACTCATCACCCTGAGCGAGTTGGTGGGTCACGTCAACGCGATCGCCGACGCGGTGCAGATCCCCGTTGTCGTCGACGGTGACACGGGATTCGGCAACGCGCTGAACGTGCAGCGCACGGTCCGGCTGATAGAAGGGGCCGGGGCGGCCGCCCTCCAACTGGAGGACCAGGTCAGCCCCAAGAAGTGCGGCCACTTCACCGGGAAAGAGGTCATCTCGGCGGACGAGATGGTCGGAAAGATCAAGGCCGCCGTCGACGCCCGGAGAGACGACGACTTCGTCATCATCGCCCGGACTGATGCACTGGCGATCGAGGGGATCGATGAGGCTATCGACCGCGCCGGCCGGTACCTGGAGGCCGGGGCGGACGTGCTCTTCGTCGAAGCCCCCCGAGACGTGGACCAGATGCGCAGGATCACGACATCCGTGCCGGGGATCCACATGGCCAACATGGTCGAGGGTGGCCTGACCCCGCTGCTTCCCCGGGACGAACTCGGGGAACTCGGCTTCGCGGTGGCCCTCTACGCGAACGCAGCGATGCGGGGCGCGGTGGCCGGGATGCGTCAGGTGATGAACCACCTCGCGGAGATCGGGGACACCCGGGATGCCGGCGAGCTGATGATCAGCTGGACGGACCGTCAGGCCCTGGTGCGCAAACCGGAGTTCGACGAGCTCGACACGAAGTACGCGGTGGCGCAGAACACGGAGAATGGAGCAGTCGTATGACCACGTATGACCTTCGTCTGCACGGCGGCGACGTCTTCCTCAACGGGGAGGGAGTCCGCCGGGTGGACCTACTCGTCAAGGACGGGACGATCGCGGGGGTGGTGACCCCGGATGTCGAGGTCGAGGCCGCCGAGGTGGTGGACCTTCACGGAAAGCTCGTCCTCCCGGGGGCGATCGACCCGCACGTGCGCCTGGGAAAGGACATCAGGGTCCCCCGCGATCCCGATGACGCCCTCCTGGAGTCCGCGTCGGCCGTGGCCGGCGGCGTCACCACGATGCTGGTCTACCTGATGAGCGGCGAGTCCTATTCGGATGTGCTCCCTGGGTCCCGCGACGTGATGTCACGTGACTCCCACGTGGATTTCGGGTTCCACATCGTCGTCGGTTCCGAGGCGCACTACGAGGAGATGCCTCACTACATCGACGAGTTCGGTGTCTCGAGTTTCAAGTTCTTCATGAACTTCCGCGGTGAGGAAGGCGCGTACCTCGGGCTCCCCGGCAACGACGACGGTTACATGTACGACGTGCTCGGTATGGCTGCCGATCGTGGAGCCATGATCAACCCCCACCCGGAGAACATCGAACTGGTCTGGAAGCTCAAGGGCCGTCCGATCGACGAGTCCCGCGGCCCGTTGCACGCCTGGAACATGTCGAGACCGTCGTTCGTCGAGGCGGAAGCGGTGCAGAGGGTCTCGTTCATGGCGCAGGTCACCGGCGCCTCCATGTACTCGGTCCACACCAGCAGCGCGCTGGCTCTCGACGCGGTCCTGCGTCAGCGGGAGTCCTACGAGAACCTCTTCGTCGAGACGTGCACGCAGTACCTGACGCTGACCACCGAGACCGATCCCGGGCCGGGAACCTACGGCAAGGTCAACCCTCCGCTCCGTGAACCGAGGGACCTCGAGGCGTTGTGGACCGGACTGGCGAACGGCGACGTCGACACCGTGGGCTCCGACCACAACGCCCGGCACCGCACGCACAAGGAGAAGGACATCTGGAAGGCCAGTGCGGGCTTCCCCGGGGTGGGCGGCGTCCTGCCCCTGACCCTGACGGAGGGGCTTCGCCGAGGGGTCCCGCTCGACCGGCTCGTGAACGCCACGTCCACCAGGTCCGCCCAACTGTTCGGCATGTACCCGAAAAAGGGCACGATCCAGGTCGGATCGGATGCCGATCTCGCGGTGGTCGACCTGTCGGGAGAGACCGTGATCGAGGCGGCGACCCAGCACTCCGCCGCCGAGTACACGCCCTGGGAGGGGACGCGGGTACCGATGCGGGTCGTGCACACCCTGGTCCGTGGGCACTTCGCGATGCGCGACGGTGAACTGTCCGCGACCACCACCGGCGAGTACATTCCCCGTCCCCACAGCGGCGCGACGGCACTCGCCGAGCTGACCAGTCTCCCGAAGGAGGAGCGATGAACGAGCCCTCGACGATCGATGACCTCACCCGCCGACGGTACGAGGCCGCGGGCTTCGGCCGGCCGGTCGGCCTGGGCCGTCGTCCCGGTCTGCTCATCATCGATGTGCAGTACCGCACCGTCGGAACCACCCCGATGCCCTTCGACGACGCACTCGAGGAGTTCCCCACGAGCTGCGGCGAGGTCGGCTGGCAGGCGGTCAATCACATCGAACGGCTCCTGGCGGTGTTCCGCTCGAAGGGGTGGCCGGTCCTCTACCCGCACGTTGCTCCCAAGAAGGAGTACGACCAGGGCGCCCTCGGGGCGAAGGTCCCCGGGATCATGTCCATCCCCGCGAAGGGGTACGAGTTCGTGGCCGAGGTCGCGCCGCGGGACGGCGACGTCCTGCTGCCGAAGCGCCATCCGAGCGCGTTCTTCGGCACGCCGTTGGCCAGCTATCTGGTCCAGGCGGATGTCGATTCGCTCGTCGTGACCGGATGCACGACCTCGGGATGTGTCCGGGCCAGCGTCGTCGACGCCTTCTCGTACAACTACAAGGTCGCGGTGCCCTCGGATGCGGTGTACGACCGGAGTCCGACGGTTCACGAGGTCAATCTGTTCGACATGGCCCAGAAATACGCTGACGTATCTACCACCGACGCTCTTCTGAGCGCGCTGGACGGGGTTCCTGCTCGCCACTGACCGCTGGGCGCGTGAGGTGACGGTGACCGGGCTCCGGCAGTGAGTCGAATCGCCGCAGGTCGATGGTGTTTCGGCGCCGTTACCGGGCCCGCGACGGTGTAACACGATGGACACCGAGAATGGCCAGAAAACTGTTGACAGTTAGCAGACGACAGAATAATGTGGGTTCCGTCACAAAGGGCGGTCCGCAGTGGCAGCCCGCACGGGTGCCTCAATGGAACAGGAGAGGTCCGATGAGCTCGTTTCGAGCACGATGGGACGACCTTCCCGAGAGGGAAGTGCTGACCAACAATTTCCGTACCGCGATGACCGGTAAGGAGACCGGCGTCAACCGGATCCGCTGGATCCACCCGACGGTCGTCCCCACCCACTCCCACCCGGATTGCGAACAGACGGTGATCGTCACCAAGGGGAGGGTCATCTTCACCGTCGAGGACGACGAGTTCACCCTCGAGCCGGGCGAGATCGCCATTCTTCCCCGCAACGTTCCCCACGGTGGCCGCAGCATCGAGGGTGAGGCGGAGTTCATCGAGATCTTCGCCCCCACCCGCATCGAGAACCTGGTCGGTTTCGTCGGGTCCTCGTCCATGCCCGATCCGGACGAGGGGACGGGCGCATGAGCGTCACGCAGGTCAGTCCGCACGTCCACGTGGAGACCGCGTACTTGGGATCCAACAACTCGATCATCGTGGGCACGGACGGGGTCGCGCTGGTCGACACCCCGCACAAACCGACCGACGCGCAGGCATGGCGACGGGTCGTCGAGGGCTTCGGGACCACCCGCTTCGTGGTCAACACGGACCATCACCCCGATCACACCATCGGGAACTTCTGGATGGGTGGAGAGGTCGTCTCCCACCGTGGGACCCGCGATCGGCTCCTGCGGGATGCACCCACCGAGGAGTACCTACGGGACCTGTTCGAGGTGATCGACCCGGACGCGGTGGATCTGCTCCCGTCCTATTCCGTGCGCGTCCCCGAGGTGGTGTTCCAGGATCGTCTCGATCTGCACCTGGGCGACGTCCATCTCGAACTCCGCTTCCAACCCGGACACACGGCGAACAGCCTGCTCGCCTACCTCCCCCAGGACGGCGTGATCTTCACCGGCGACATCGTGTGCGAGTCGAGCCTCCCGTCGTTCCAGGACTGCCGCCTGTGGGACTGGTTCGACGCGATCGACGCCGTCGAGTCCTACGACTTCGACGTCCTCGTCCCCGGACACGGTGAGGTCACCGACCGCAGCGCGGTCGAGCGGTACCGGCAGTGGGGACGGGACGTGGCGGGGGAGGTCGCCGCCGCGATCGACGCCGGGCGGACCCTCGAGCAGGCCTGCGACGAGATCCGGTTCGCGGATCTGATCCACGTCGGGAACGAGGACTACACCGGTTATCCGGATTCACTCATCGAGATGTTTCAGCGCAACTCGATCGCACGTATCTACCACGACCTTTCCGAGCGGCCCGAGTTCGCCCGGTAACAACCCCCCGAATGATGGAGCAAGCATGAAGATCAGCAAATCCGTGGCGGCACTGGCCGCCGCCACCGCCCTTGTCCTGGCGGGATGCGGAGCAGAGTCCGGGTCGGACGGTGGATCGTCGGCCGCCACCGCCGACGGCGCCGCGCTGGCCGAGGAAGCCGCGGCCATGGTCGATGAGTACCGGGGTGTTCCGAGCCCCGACGATCTCGGCGCCCCGATCGACATCAGTGAGCTCGAGGGCGAGACCATCTACAGCATCCCGATCGACAGCGGCGCGGAGTTCTACGCCGACGGCGAGGCAGCCATGGCCGCCGTGGCCGAAGACGCCGGCATCAACTACGTGACATTCCCCGCTGATGGCACCCAGACGTCCTACCAGCAGGGCATCCAGCAGGCGATCAATGCGCGGGCCGGCGCGATCCTGCTCAACGGGCCCCTGCCGGAGACGCTCGGCCCGCAGATCGACGCTGCGCGGGACGCCGGGATCCCGGTGGTGCCCCTGCACATCAACGACATGGACAGCGGGACGTCTGAGGGACTCGAGTACGAGGCGTTCGCCCCCTTCAACCTCGCCGCGCGTCTGATGGCACTCGACGCGATCGCCTATCACGAAGGCGCCCCGGTCAACGCGCTCATCATCCAGTCCTCGGAGACCGGCCCATCGGCGGGCATGGTCGAGACGATGGAGGAGACGCTCGAGGAGTTCGGTCCGGAGGGCTCCAAGGCCAGCGTCATGAACGTGTCCGTCCCGCAGTGGTCGACACGGATCCAGGACGAGGTCCAGTCCAACCTGCTCCGCGATCCGACGATCAACACGGTGCTCCCCATCTACGACAACATGGCGACCTACGCGTCTCCCGGCATCCAGCAGGCCGCGGCCGGACGGGATGTGCCCATCTTCACGTTCAACGGCACGCCGTCCATCCTCCAGATGGTGGCCGACGGCACCGTCGCGATGAACGTCGCAGAGAATCCGGACTGGGTCGCCTACGTCAACATGGACACCGCCTTCCGGGCGATGCTCGGAGAGGAGCCCATCGAGGGCGTCTCCGGACCGGTCCGCGTCATCGATGAGACGAACGTCGAGGAGACCGGCAACCCGCCGCGCAGTGGCGAGGGCTTCGGTGACGAGTACCGGGACGCCTACCGCGAGCTGTGGGGACTGATCTGATCATGGTCGTCCAGCATCCTCCCTCAGTGGGCGCGGCCGCAGGATCCGTCCCGCTTCTGGAGATCCGCGGGCTCACCAAGTCCTTCAACGGAGTCTCAGCGTTGAGCGGGGTCGACCTGGCGATGTATCCCGGGGAAGTGCACGGTCTGCTCGGCGCGAACGGCAGCGGCAAGTCGACCCTGATCAAGGTTCTCGCCGGGGTCCATGACGCCGACGGGGGCGAGGTCACGGTGCACGGCACGCGGGTGTCGACCCCGTTCGGTGCCCGCGGCCTCCGTGATCACGGACTGGGATTCGTCCACCAGGATCTCGGACTGGCCCCCTCCGGAACCGTGCTCGAGCACATGGCCCTGGATTCGGGTGGGTCGTCGGTGGGCCTCAGGCGGGTGCCGTGGGGGCAGGAACGCGAGCGTGTCTCCGGACTGCTCGACCGGTTCGGCATCGACATCCACCCGGATGCCACGATCGACATGCTCACCCCCGTCCAGCGCGCCATGTTGGCTGTCGTCCGCGCCGTGGGTGGGCAGGAGCTCAAGTCGGAGCCGGGACGTCCCCAGATACTGGTCCTCGACGAGCCCACCGTCTTCCTGCCGCGGCACGAGGTGGACGTCCTCTTCGCCGTACTGGATCGCCTGCGCGATCGCGGCGACGCGGTGTTGCTCGTGTCCCACGACCTCGACGAGATCCTGCAGGTCACCGACCGGGTGACCGTCTTCCGGAACGGTCGACTGGCCGGCACCCGCGAGACGGAGGGCGCCACTCGGGACGATCTGGTGAGCCTGATCCTCGGGTCGAAGGCGGAGCACGTGACCAAACACGACGCGGTGGTCGATTCCGGTGCGCCGCCGGTGCTGGCGGCCCGCGCACTCACGGGGGAGCGGGTCAACAACCTCGACCTCGAGGTCTATGCGGGTGAGGTCGTGGGTGTGACCGGACTCGCCGGATCCGGAACCGAGGAGCTTCCCGACCTGCTGTTCGGCGCGAGTAGCGCCAAGTCGGGATCCGTCGAGCACCGTGGCGCTCAGGTGCACGAACCCACCCCGGCTCGGTCAATGGAGGCGGGGGTAGTCCTCATCCCCGCGAACCGGAAGGAACAGGGCGGCTCCCTGGAGCTCAGCGTTCTTGAGAACACGGCTCTGCCCTTCCTCGGCCGGCGGGCCCGCGGTGCGCTGATCGACTGGGGCGGATTGCGGCGGCAGGCCGACGAGATGCTCGCCCGTCTCCAGGTCAAACCCCAGGACTCTTCAGCGATGTTCGGGCACCTCAGCGGCGGTAATCAGCAGAAGGTGTTGATCGGGAAGTGGATGGACACGCAGCCGACGGTCATGCTGCTCAACGAGCCGACGCAGGGCGTCGACGTGGGGGCCCGCCGCGAGATCTTCAAACTCGTCCGCGAGGCCACCCAGAAGGGCATGGCGGTGCTGTGCGCCACAACGGACTACGAACAGCTCGTCGAAATGGCCGATCGAGTCGTGGTCCTCGACCAAGGCGAGGTCCGTGCGGAACTGCGCGGAGCTCACATCACCAAGGACGCCCTCGCGTCCGCCGTCTATTCGGAGGAAGTGGCATGACCGCCTCGGAGAAGAATCATGCGGGAACGACGGTCGCTTCCCGACGGCCGTCGCAGGCGGTCAAGAGACCGGCTCAACCGGAGCGTTTCGCGCTCCTGGGGGTGTGGGTCGTCCTCATCATCGCGTTCAGTGTCCTGGCCCCTCAGACGTTCCCGACCACGGCGAACGTCGCCAACATGCTCGGGTCTCAGGTCGTCCTGCTGATCCTGGCTCTCGGACTGGTGTTTCCGTTGCGCGCGGGGGATTTCGACCTGTCGGTCGCGACCACCCTCAACATGTCGATGGTGTTGGTGGCCGTCCTCAACGTCAAACAGGGCTGGAACATCTGGGCCGCGGTGATCGTCGCGATACTGGCGAGCCTGGTCGTCGGGGTGGTCAACGGATACATCGTCACCAAGTTCGACATCCACTCGTTCATCGTCACGCTCGGCGTGGGGACCGTCGTCCAGGGCTTCATCTACTTCATCTCGGGATCGGTCACCATCAGTGGCATCGACCGCGAGCTCACCGACGCGGTCCTCACCCGACCGTTCCTGTCGGTACCGATCGGCTTCTACTACGCCGTGATCCTGTGCCTGCTGGTCTGGTACATCTTCGACCACTCGGCCTTCGGCCAGCGGCTGCTCTTCGTCGGTCAGGGCAGCGAGGTCGCCCGACTCAACGGCGTCAACGTCAAGGGACTGCGCTGGCGGGCACTGATCATCTCCTCGGGCTTCGCCGGTCTCGCCGGCGTGGTCTATGCGGGCACGACTGCCAGCGCGGATCCCGTCTCGGGGGGCGCGTTCCTCCTCCCGGTGTTCGCGGCGTGCTTCCTGGGTTCGACCGTTCTCAAGATCGGGCGGTTCAACCCGTGGGGCACGTTCATCGCGGTGTACTTCCTGGTCACCGGGATCACCGGACTGCAGCTCCTCGGCGCCCAGCAGTACGTGCAGGAGCTCTTCTACGGCGGCGCTCTGGTCATCGCCGTCATCCTGTCCAAGGTCATCCGCACCCGCGGTGAGCGGATCCGCAGGTCACAGGTCCAGAACGCGTAGTCATACCAGCGTCCACCTCGGGCCACAGCAGGCCCGGCGTCCCGGTTCTCGGGACGGCGCGACACCACCGACCACCGGTCGGCAACGGAAAGGGAACGAGAAATGAAGGCACGCGGCGCAGTAATCCACCAGGTCGGCGGTCAGTGGGAGGTCCAGGACCTCGAGGTGAGCGAACCGGCTGAGGACGAGATCCTCGTCAAGGTGATGGCCAGTGGCCTGTGCCACTCCGACGATCACTTCGTCACCGGCGACATCCCGGTGAACCTGCCCATGGTCGGAGGACACGAGGGCGCCGGCATCGTCGAGAAGGTCGGCTCGCGCGTCACCCGGGTCAAGCCGGGCGACCACATCGCCACGCTGTTCATCCCCGCCTGTGGGGTGTGCAAGTACTGCGTCCGGGGTCAGAGCTACATCTGTAACAACGGCGCCGGCATGGAGACCGGGATGGCGATGGACGGCACCGCCCGGTTCCACGACACCGACGGGAACCCGATCGGTGGCGTGACCCGGCTGGGGTCGTTCTCCAACTACCTCGTCTGCCACGAGACACAGGCGGTCAAACTGCCCGACGACATCCCGTTCGACCTCGCGTGCCTGGTCTCGTGTGGAGTCGCGACCGGCTACGGTGCCGCCGTCAACGCCGCTCCGGTCCGGCCCGGCGACGTCGTCCTGGTCATGGGTCTGGGTGGCGTCGGCGCCAACGCGGTCCAGGGGGCCAAGCACGCCGGTGCCGATCACATCATCGTGGTGGACCCCGCCGAGAACAAGATGGAGCTCGCCGCGGGCTTCGGTGCCACCGCGGCCTTCACCTCCATCGACGAGGCGCGCCCGCTGATCGCCCAGCTGACCAATGGACAGGGCGTGGACGTCACCATCGTCACGGTCGGCCGGGTGGACGGCGACATCATCGGCGAGGGATTCGACACCGTCGGCAAGGCGGGGAGCCTCGTCCTGGTGTCCGTGGGCTCGCACGAGCGCTCGCTGAGCGTGAGCCCCCAGGACATGACGAATCTCGCCAAGTCCATCAAGGGCGTGATGTACGGCAACTGCCGTCCCCTGGGCGACATCCCGCGGCTCTTGGACATGTACCGCACGGGCAGCATCAAGCTCGACGAGTTGGTGACCAACCGATACAAGCTGGACGACATCAACCAGGCCGTCGAGGACATGCACGCCGGCCGCAACATCCGCGGCGTCGTCGTCCACGAGCACTGAGAACGGTCGCACTCCCCACCAGGGTGACCCGTCCCCGCACACCGCGAACCGGTGGCACACACGCAGCTACGTAAGGAATGTGATGACGACTTCGCAGAACCAGCCCGACGCCGGTAGGCCGATCGAGCACACCCGACTGCACATCGGCGGGCAGTGGGTGGACGGCCTCGCGGGCGCTGAGTTCGACACCGTCAACCCCGCCACCGGCGAGGCGTTCGCCTCGGTGGCGGAGGGCCGCGCCGAGGACGTCGACCGGGCCGTCACAGCAGCCCGGGAGGCGTTCGAGAACGGGCCGTGGTCGAGGATGAAGCCCAAGGAGCGCGCCGCCGCGATCTGGCGACTCGGCGACCTGCTCCTGGCCGACGCCGAGGAGATGGCCCGGGTGGAGACTCTCGACCAGGGCAAGCCGTACCTCGCGGCCCGGGACGGCGACGTCCCCACGGCCGCCGGTCTGTACCACTACATGTCCGGCTTCGCGACCAAGATCGAGGGCGAGACGATCCCGATCTCCGCTGCGGGCGAGTACCACACCTACACGCGGCGCGAACCCCTCGGCGTCGTCGGCCTGATCGTGCCGTGGAACTTCCCTCTCGTCATCACCGCCTGGAAGCTGGCGCCGGCCCTCGCGGCGGGCAACACCGTGGTGCTCAAGCCCGCCGAGGCCACCCCTCTCTCGGCGCTGCGCCTGGCCCACCTCGCCCTCGAGGCCGGCATCCCTCCCGGGGTCCTCAACGTGGTCAACGGTTTCGGACCGACCGCCGGGCAGGCGATCTCCGAGCACCCCGGCATCGACAAGGTCTCGTTCACGGGTTCGACGGCCACGGGCCGCAGGATCCTCGACGCCGCGGGGGGCAATCTCAAGCGGGTCACCCTCGAACTCGGCGGCAAGAGCGCCAACATCATCTTCCCGGACGCGGACCTGGACAAGGCCATCGCGGGCTCGGCCAACGCGATCTTCTACAACGCGGGACAGGCATGCGCCGCCGGTGCGCGGTTGTACGTGCACGACGACGTGTACGACCGGGTCGTGGAGGGCCTGGTCGCCAAGGCCGAGGCGATCACGGTCGGCGACGGCTTCGACCCCGCCAGTGAGATCGGCCCGGTGGCCAGCAGGACCCAGTTCGACACCGTCTCGTCCTACCTCGAGATCGGCCGCTCCGAGGGCACCGTCCTCACCGGCGGCTCGCGCAAGGGCGACCGCGGGTACTTCATCGAACCCACCGTCCTCGCGGACGCGGGTCAGGACTCGAGGATCGTCAAGGAGGAGATCTTCGGGCCGGTGGTGGTGGTGTCGCGGTTCAGCTCCGAGGACGAGGTCGTCGAGCTCGCCAACGACACCCGGTACGGGCTCGCGGCCGGGATCTGGACGGGCAGCGTCGGCCGGGCACATCGTGTCGCCGCGAAGCTCCGGGCGGGCACGGTGTGGGTCAACACCTACGGGATCTTCGACCCGAGCATGCCCTTCGGCGGCATGAAGGAGTCGGGCTGGGGACGGGAGATGGGCCACGAGGTCCTGCACGACTACACGGACCTCAAGACCGTCTGCGTGGACATCGCCGAGTGAACGGGACCGGTGGGATCGTGAACGCGCAGTCCACGGAGTCGTCGCTGCTGTTCCAGCCATGGCAGCTCGGTCGTATCGAACTGGCGAACCGCGTCGTGATGGCTCCCATGACGCGGAACCGAGCCGACAGGGCCGGAGTGCTCCCGGACTCGGCGGTGACCTACTACGGACAACGTGCCGGAGCGGGCCTCATCGTCTCGGAGGCCGCCCAGCCCTCAGCGGCGGGGCAGGGCTACCCCGGGACGCCCGGGATCCACGACGACCGGCAGGAAGCGCAGTGGGCGAGGGTCGCGGACGCGGTGCACGCCGGCGGTGGCAAGATCTTCTGCCAGCTCATGCACACGGGGAGGATGAGCCACGAGAGCTTCATGCCGCCCGGTGCGAAGGTGGTCGCGCCGAGCCCGATCCGCGCGGAGATCGAGGTCGAGACCATCGACCGCGTGATGGTCCCGGCGCCCGTGCCGACCGAGCTCGACCAGGACGGGATCGACGGGATCATCCGGGACTTCGCCGACGCCTCCGAGCGGGCCGTGCGCGCCGGGATGGACGGAGTGGAGATCCACGGGGCCAACGGTTACCTGCCCCACCAGTTCCTCTCCCCGGGGACCAATCACCGCACCGACTCCTACGGGGGCAGCCCCGAGGCCCGGTCACGGTTCGTGGTGGAGCTGCTGCGGGCGGTCTGTGACCGGATCGGCCACGACCGGGTGGGTCTGCGGATCTCGCCCGGAGGCCAGTTCAACGACATGGCGGACAAGGGCAACGACGAGACGTACCTCTCTCTGATCGACCAGATCGACGAACTGAGGATCGCCTACCTACACACGTTGCGTCGCCGGTCGACGCCGCTGCACGAGCAGCTCCGCGCACGGTGGAGTACCACCTACATGCTGAACACCGGATTCCACGGGCCCAGCGAGCGGGGGGACCTCGAGCCACTCCTGGAGGCCGGGCAGGCCGACCTGGTGAGCGTCGGCAGGCTGTTCATCTCCAACCCGGATCTACTCGACCGGTGGAGGCGCGGGATCGAGCGGGTGGGGTGGGACGAATCCACCTTCTACACCGGTGGCGACAGAGGGTACATCGACTACCCGGCAGTGCAGCACTAACGACCTCGGCAGGAGAAGACCATGTCCGAACAGAGAACGATTCCGGCTCCACTCGGCGGCAAGGTGGTGGTGGTGACCGGGGCGGCTTCCGGAATCGGTGCCACCGCGGTCGAGGTCCTCCGCGCGCAAGGTGCCACCGTCGTCGGGTGGGACCTGGCGGGTACGCCCGAGGCGGGCCCGCTCGATCTCACCGACCCCGAATCCGTGCAGTCGGCCGCGCAGGCCGTGCTCGCCGATCACGGCGCAGTGGACGCGCTGGTCAACTGCGCCGGTGTGATCACCGAGAACCTGCCGTTCGAGCGCGTCGACCCGCAGGACTTCCTCAGGTGCTTCAACGTCAACGTGATGGGCATCGTCCATGCCAGCCAGGCGCTGCATCCGGCGTTGGCGGCCGCAGGTGGGGCGATCGTCAACATCGCTTCCCAGGCGGCTCTGGTGAGCCTGCCCGACCAGTCGGCCTACTCGGCGTCCAAGGGCGCCGTCGCGGCGCTCACGCGGTCGATGGCGATCGACTGGGCCCCGGCGGGTGTCCGGGTCAACGCCATCTGCCCTGGCTTCACCCTCACCCCCATGGCCAAGCAACAGATGACCCCGGAGTTGGACGCCGCCGTGTCGCGCCGGGTCCCGTTGGGGCGGATGTTCGAGACCGAGGAGATCGGCGCGGTCATCGCATTTCTGGCCTCCCCCTCGGCCTCCGCCGTCACCGGTGTCGTCATGCCGGTCGACGGCGGCTGGACCGCCGGTGAGCCGGCGTTGCCGATGGGTGGTGCGGAATGAGTGATCGAGGCACCGCCTACGTGTCGGGGGCGAGCTCGGGGATCGGCCGGGGAGCCGCGGTGCGTCTGGCGGCGGACGGCTACCGGGTCGTCCTGCTGGGTAGGAACGAGGCCAGGCTCGCCGAGGCGGCCGCGGAGTGTGGAGATGACGCCCGGTACGCGGTGTTCGACGTGACCGATCCCGCCGCGGTCGGCACCACGCTGCCGGCGCTGATCGAGGAGCACGGACCGCCCACCGCCGTGCTGCACAACGCCGGACAGACGATCGTCGGGGCATTGGACCAGCTCACGCCCGACGAGTGGCAGCGCCAGATGGACGTCAACCTCACCAGCATCTACGCATTGAACCGGTATCTGTGGCCTGCGATGGTCCCGCGCGGGGGCAGCATCGTCCTGGTGGCCTCGACCGCGTCGTTCGCGGCGTTCCCCCAGGACGCCGCGTACGTGGCCTCCAAGGGAGCCGTACTGGCCCTGACCAAGGCGATGGCCCTCGACGGGGCGCCCCACGGCATCCGCGTGAACGCCGTGTGCCCCGGTTTCATCCTGACCCCCAACCTCCAGGGCTTCTTCGATTCACAGGACGACCCGTCCGGGGCCGCCGACGGCGCCGCGGCTGCCGCCCCGTTGGGCCGGATGGGGAGTCCGGAGGACGTCGCCGGGGCGATCTCCTTCCTCTTCTCACCCGATGCGGCCTTCGTGACCGGTACGCCGATTCTGGTCGACGGTGGCCTCATGGCACGGGTGCCCGGATAACCGGCGGGAACGACGAGCACGGCCGACGGTCGTGGCGACCGGACAACACTTGACTCACCGATGTAGAAAGCAACAGGTTCCGTTCAGATGGTCAACGAGTTCTCACCCCAGTCCGACGTCGATACCGAGGTCGATATCGACGTCGTGGTCGTCGGAGCAGGCGGAGGCGGTCTGACCGCCGCCCTCGCGGCCGCGGACGCCGGCGCCTCCGTGGTCGTGTTGGAGAAGCTCGACGTCCCCGGCGGTAACACCGCGCTGTCCACCGGATCGGTGCCGGGCGCCGGTACCCGCCAACAGAGAGAGGCGGGTGTGGAGGACGACGCCGAGCGGATGACGACGGACCTGCTCCGCCAGAGCGGACCGCACGAGGCCGAACATCTGACCAGACGACTGGCCCGATCGTCCGGTGGGCTGGTGGACTGGCTCGTGGACACCCACGGGATCAACCTCAAGCTGATCATGGAGTACAAGCACGTCGGCCACTCGGTCAACCGGCTCCACGCCCCGCCGTCCCGTCGCGGTCAGGACCTGGTCGACGACCTGGTGGCCGCGTGCGGCCGCGCGGGCGTCGAGGTGGTCACCGGGAACCCCGTCGCAGGTCTGCTCGTGGAGGACGGGGTCGTGCGCGGCGTCCGGGTGGCCGGGGAGCGGGTGCAGGAGTACACGCTGCGCTCCCATGCGGTCATCCTCGCCGCCAACGGGTTCGCGGCCAATCGCACCCTCGTCGGTGAGTGGGCCCCCGAACTCGTCGGGCTCGAGTACTTCGGTGCACCGGGATCGACGGGGGAGGCGATCGAGTGGGGACTCGAGCTCGGCGGCGAGATGGACAACCGTGCGGCCTACCAGGGGTACGCCGCTGTGGCCTACCCGTACGGCAATATCCTGTCGTGGACCACGGTCGAGAAGGGCGGGGTGCTCATCGACTCGACCGGTAGCCGGCTCGGCGACGAGATCGTCGGATACTCCGGTTTCACGACCGAGGTCCTGGCCGGTCAGGGCCCCATCTGGGCGGTGTTCGACACCCGGATCAGGGACGTGACCTCGCTCGAGGACGAGTTCCGGGACCTCGTCGAGATGGGCGGTGCCAAGGAGTGTGCGACGACCGCCGAGCTCGCCGCGGTGACGGGCGCGCCGGAGGAGGCGGTGATCCGGACACTCGAGAACTACGAGGCGGCCGCCCGGGGAGAACGCGCTGACGAACACGGACGAAACGAGTTCGCCATGGCGCCGCTGGAGCCCCCCTACGTCGCGGCGAGGGTCACCCCGGGGTTGTTCCACACCCAGGGCGGGCTCCGGATCGACGACGAGGGGCGAGTCCTGCGGGCCGACGGCTCCCCGATCCCGGGTCTGCTCGCCGTGGGCGGCGTCGCGGCCGGCGTGAGCGGTCAGAGCGGAGGCCGCGGGTACTCGTCCGGCAACGGGTTGCTCACGGCGATCGGTCTGGGTCAGCTGGCCGGTGCCGCCGCGGCGGCCGCCAGATGAGCGGCGCTAAGGGGTGGGTCGAGTGG
>NZ_JADDKI010000590.1:0-1043 GCF_015356725.1 Dietzia sp. SYD-A1 | reverse complement strand
GCGGGGATCGCTCTGCATCACTCGACCTCCGAGATCCCCGCGGTCCTGGTTCTCGCGACGTTCGCCCTGTGGGCGTGGGCGTTCTCCCTGGTCGCTGTGCTCGCGGCCCTCCGTGCCCGTTCGGTGGTGCTGACGGTGATGGCCGTGGCGCTGGTCGGTGCGGGTGTGGTCCAGTACGGCCCGTTGGTGTCACCCGCCCGCGGGTACGACGACGACGGGATCGACCTCAGAGTGCTGGTGCAGAACCTGCAGTTCGGAGGAGCGGATCCCGTCGACGTGGTCCGCGCCGTCCGCGACGGCGGGGTCGATCTGCTGCTGGCGGTGGAGGTCACGCCGGAGGCGCTCGAGGGGCTCCGTGCCGCGGGCCTCGAGGAGGTGCTCGCGTACGAGGCCTCCGACGCCGCGCCGCAGGCAGCCGGGGTCGCGGCGTGGTCCCGGTATCCGCTGTCGCCACCCGAGCGGGTGCCCGGTTTCAGTCTGGGGGTCCTTCGCGCCGGCATGGCCGGCCCCGGGGGTCCTGTCACGGTGGTGGTCGCCCATCCCGTCGCGCCGGTGTTCGACGGCCCTGCCGCGGTCGAGGAGGCGGATCGACTGCGCTGGTTCCTCGGCGGGCTGCCCGGCCCGGCCCCGGTTGTGGTGGGCGGCGATTTCAACGCCACCTGGGACCACGCCCGGTACCGCGGACTCCGCGGGCTCGGGTACACCGACTCGGTCTCCGGCGGCGGCGACGGTTGGGTGCCCACCTGGCCCGCCGACAGGAGTGTCCCACCCCTCATCGGCATCGACCACGTACTCGCGCGGGGAGTGCAGGCGGTGGGGGAGACCGACACCGTCCGGGTGCGGGCGACCGATCACCTGGGCGTGCTGGCGACGGTGCGATTGCCCGCGGACCGGGTCCGTTGACCTACCATGCGCACCATGAGTTCACGCATCCTGACAGCAGCGTCCGGTCTCGGTGCCGTCGTGCTCGCCGTGTCACTGGCGGGGTGTGGCGGGGCGACGGTGGACGGGGAGGCTCCGGAGGTGGCCACGGAGACCACCAC
>NZ_JADDKI010000589.1:0-2107 GCF_015356725.1 Dietzia sp. SYD-A1 | reverse complement strand
GGCCCACGTCCGTGCTCGGGTCCGGTCGGGGTTCCGGGCGCGGCGCTCATGCACGGCAGCCTAGGCGGCGGGCCGGCGGCGGCGACGGGGCGGGACGCGTGGCGACCCGGGTCTGGGAGGATGACCACATGCCCGATCGCCCTGTCCTGCTCGTCGATCTCGACGGAACCATCACCGACTCCCTGGACGGTATCGCCAAATCCCTCCGTCACGCGCTCGACACCGTCGGCGCCCGGTGGGACGACTCCCGTGACATCCGGTCCATCGCGGGCCCGCCGATGCCCGACACCCTCGCCTCGCTGGGACTCGAGGGCGCGGATCTGCAGCGGGCGATGGGCGCTTACCGCGAGCGCTACGGCGAGGTGGGGTGGCTCGAGAACGCCGTCTACGAGGGAATGGACGAGTTGCTGAGCAGCCTGGCCGGCCAGGGCTTCCGGATGGCCGTGGCGACGAGCAAGGACCAGCGGGCCGCGCGGCGGATCCTGGAGCACTTCGGACTCGACGACCCCTTCGAGTTCATCGGCGGGGCGGACCTGCGTGTCGGCCGGTCGGCGAAGGCCGACGTGATCGCGCATTCGCTGGCCGCCGTCGGGTTGGACCCGGTCCCCGAGGCCGACGGGGGTACCGAGAGCGTCCTCATGATCGGCGACCGCGAGCACGACGTGGCCGGGGCCGCCCGTTACGGCATCCCCACGGCGATAGTGCGCTGGGGCTACGGCAGCCCCGAGGAGTGGGCCGATGCCCGCTGGTCCCCGGCGGACACGAACGAACTGGAGGGGATCATCCATGCCTGGTGAGCGGCCCGTCCACGTGGTCTTCGTCTGTACCGGCAACATCTGCCGCTCCCCCATGGCCGAGGTCATGGCCCGCCACGCGTTCGCCGGGGCCGGGTTGGGCGATAGGGTCACCGTCTCGAGCGTGGGCACCGGCGGGTGGCACGTGGGGGACCCGATGGACCCGCGGGCGGCGGCCGAACTGCGGTCCCACGGGTACGACGACACGCACGTGGCCGCGCAACTGGCCCCGGCCGACCACACCGCCGACCTGGTGGTGGCACTCGACCGCGGCCACCGCGACCACCTCCTCGACGCCGGGGTCGAGGATCACCGCATCCGCCTCCTGCGGGGTTTCGACCCCGCGGCGGACGGTCACGACGTAGCCGACCCCTACTACGGGGACGACGACGGCTTCACCCGGACCCGTCTCCAGATCACCGGGGCGCTCCCCGGGTTGGTGGCCGAGGTGCGTGCCCTCCTGGCGTAGCGGGTCCGGACCCAGCGGATACCCTGGTGCCATGCGGAGTCTGCGGCGCTTTCTGAGTCCCGGCTGGCTGATCGGTCTGCTCGCCGTGTCGCTGTTCGCCTGGGCGTGCTTCGCGTTGCTGGCCCCGTGGCAACTGGGCAAGAGCGAGGATCTCGACGCCCGCAACGCCCGCCTGGCGGAGTCCATCGAGGCCGCCCCGGCACCGTTCGGGCAGGTGGTCGACGGCCCCGAGGCGTTCGCGGAGCGCGAATGGCGGCTGGTGACGCTGGACGGTCGGTGGCAACCCGACTCCGAGGCCCTGCTGCGTCTGCGCGCGGTCGACGGCGAACCGGTCTACCAGGTGCTGACGGTGTTCGAGCCGGTTGACGGGCCGGCGATCCTGGTCAACCGTGGCTATGTTCCCGTCGGCGAGAACAACACGGTGCCCGACTACGCCGCCGCGCCGGGTGGGCCCGTCGAGATCACCGCGCGACTCAGGGCCGCGGAGAGCGGTCAGGTCGAGCCGGTCCTCGTCGACGGGCTCCCTGCCGTCCGCGTCCTGGACCCCGCGGTCCTGGGCGACGCCCTCGACCACACACTCATCCCCGACGGGTATCTCCAGCTCACAGGGGACCAGCCCGGATCACTGACCCCGGTGCCCATCCCCGGAATCGAGAACGGCCCGTATCTGTCCTACGGGCTGCAGTGGCTCGCCTTCGGTGTCCTGGCGCCTCTCGCCCTGGCCTACTTCGCCTGGGCTGAGATCCGGGCGCGTCGTCGCGAAACCGAGGCGGCCGAGGCGGACGAGACGTCCACGGCACCGCCGCCCGGAGGCTCGGGCGACGGCTCGGGCGACGGCCCGCCC
>NZ_JADDKI010000588.1:0-1176 GCF_015356725.1 Dietzia sp. SYD-A1 | reverse complement strand
GCCCGGCGAGCACCCGTCGGGCCGCGGAGTGCAGGGCCGCGCGCGAGCGGTATGGCCGACCGTCCAGTACCGCCCGTGCCCATTCGGCAGATCCCGACAACTCCGTGAGCACGGGCAGCAGGTTGTCCGCGGAGGCGGTGTCGAAGTCACCCACGGCGGGGTCGTCGGTCGCGGTCGTCCCGGCGATGTTCTGGGGCATCGATTCATGATGGCAGCGGGCGGGACGCGGAGCGATGGCGACGCGGCAGTCGTAACGTGCCGTAACAATCGGCCGCCGAACCTGTGGCCGGGTGTGGCCGGTGCTGCCCCGGGCCGTCGCCGAATGCGCTCCCTCTGAACAGCGGTGCCCCCTGAACAGCGGTGCCCTGCTCGCCCTCCGCAGGGCACCGCAGGTCAGGGACGTTCAGGCGCTCGGCGACAGGGGTGGGAGCGGTCCTCGGCAGCGGTGTTACACGGCCGACACACGGTGGTATTAGCGTGATCGACACGCCCCGGCGCGCCGACGCTCCGAGCACGAGAGGACCCGCCGATGAAGCTCACCCCCCGCGAACTGGACAAACTCACCCTGTTCACCGCGGCGGAGGTGGCCCGCCGGAGACTCGACCGCGGCGTGCTGCTCAATGTCCCGGAGGCCACCGCGCTCATCTCGTGGGAGATCGTCGAGCACGCCCGCGACGGACGCACCGTCGCCGAGTGCATGGACCTGGGGCGTCGGGTCCTGGACGCCGGGCAGGTCATGGCCGGGGTGGTGGAGCGGCTACCGATGATCCAGGTCGAGGCCACCTTCCCCGACGGTTCCAAATTGGTGACCGTCCACGATCCCGTCGGCCCGGTGGAGCAGCAGGCATGACCGCCCGCGCCACCGTGCACGACCATGGACCTGTGCACGACCATGGAGCTGTGCACGACCATGGACCTGTGCACGACCATGCGCACCCACACACCGACCCGGCCACCGCCCGGGTCGTCGTGGCGCGGGGTCCGGAGTCCGAGAAGATGCCCGATCTCGGGATCCCGTCCGCCGCCCCAGGGCGTGAACTGCACGACCTGGTGACGGCGGAGGTGGAGTCGGGCGCGCTCGTCGTCGTCGTCCCCATGACGTTCGGCCGCGCACCGGCGATGATCGCCGACTGCTCCCGCACCCTCCGTGACGTCCGCGGCCGCACGGGCGCCGCG
>NZ_JADDKI010000587.1:0-1386 GCF_015356725.1 Dietzia sp. SYD-A1 | reverse complement strand
GATCGAGACCGCCGGGCGGGTGCAGCCCGAGTGGGCGGCCGTGCCCGCGCGCGACCGCGCCGAGATCCTGCGCAGGGCGTACGAGCTGATCCTCGACCGCGCCGACGAACTGGCCCTGCTCATGACCACCGAGATGGGCAAGCCGCTCGCCGAGGCGAAGGGCGAGGTCGCCTACGGCGCGGAGTTCTTCCGTTGGTTCTCCGAGGAGGCCTGTCGGGTCCGAGGGGACGCCCGACGCTCGCCCGACGGCAGGACCCGCCTCATGGTGACCCACGAACCGGTGGGGCCGTGCATCCTCATCACCCCGTGGAACTTCCCCCTGGCCATGGCCACCCGCAAGATCGGACCGGCCATCGCCGCCGGCTGCACCATGGTGTTCAAGCCGGCCAACCTCACCCCGCTGACCTCCCTGTACGTGGTGGACCTCCTGCGCGAGGCGGGACTGCCCGACGGGGTGCTCAACACGGTGTGCACCACCGACCCCGGCGGTGTCGTGGAACCGTGGATCGACTCCGGGATCGCCCGGAAGCTGTCGTTCACCGGGTCCACCCCGGTCGGTCGCACCCTGCTCGAGCAGTGTGCACGAGGCGTGCTGCGCACGTCGATGGAACTGGGCGGGAACGCCCCGTTCGTGGTGTGTGAGGACGCGGACATGGACACCGCGGTC
The DNA here is from genome assembly GCF_015356725.1 of Dietzia sp. SYD-A1. Taxonomy (NCBI): domain Bacteria; kingdom Bacillati; phylum Actinomycetota; class Actinomycetes; order Mycobacteriales; family Dietziaceae; genus Dietzia; species Dietzia sp. SYD-A1. The sequence goes on along the minus strand of NZ_JADDKI010000587.1, from coordinate 719 downwards.
GACGCGGCGATGGCCGCCAAGATGCGGAACATGGGCGAGGCCTGTACGTCGGCCAACCGGATCCTCGTCCACCGTTCGGTGCTGGAGGAGTTCGGCCGGCGCCTCACCGAGAGGATGTCCGCCCTCACCGTCGGCGACGGCACGCGCGAGGGCACCGACGTGGGCCCGTTGGTCGAGGAGAAGGCCGTGACGAAGGTGGTCGAGCTGGTCGACGACGCCGTGGGGCGCGGTGCCGAGGTCCTGTGCGGCGGGTCGCGGGTCGAGGGCCCCGGCTACTTCTACCCGCCGACCGTCCTGACCGGCGTGGCGGCGGACTCCGCCCTGATGTCCACCGAGATCTTCGGCCCCGTCGCGGCCCTGATCCCGTTCGACTCCGACGACGAGGCGGTGACGCTGGCCAACGACACCGAGTTCGGGCTCGTCTCCTACGTGATGACCGAGAACCTGGACCGCGCGATGACCATGTCGGAGCGGCTGCAGGCCGGCATGGTGGGCGTCAACACCGGGATCGTCTCCAACCCGGCGGCGCCGTTCGGGGGAATCAAGCAGTCCGGCCTGGGGCGGGAAGGCGGCCTGACCGGAATCGAGGAGTTCGTGGAGACCAAACTCGTGGCGATCCCGGTGCGCTGACGGCGCACCGGTTGACCGGGGCCGGGTCGCGCGGGGCCGGCTCGTTCAGGGCCGTCAGCCGGTGCGGGCCCGGCCGGCGAGGCGGTGTC
>NZ_JADDKI010000586.1:0-2685 GCF_015356725.1 Dietzia sp. SYD-A1 | reverse complement strand
AGCCGGCCCGCTTCCGCACGGACCTCCACGTCACCGGACCCCGCGCCGCCGGTACCCGCGTCACCGGACTCCGCGCCGCGGGTACCCGCGCCACCAGCGGACCGGCCGGTCACCGTCGTAGGCGGTCGTCGTCGTCCGCGACGGGCATCACCGCGGTCGCGTCTGGCCGGTCCTCCGGCCGCACCGCGTTCTGCAGCGCGATCGACCGGGCCAGTCGGGCGTACCGCAGTTCCTGTTCGCGGAATCGCACGTAGGTGGAGACGGTGACGAATGCGAAGCCCATGACCAGCGCGTACAGCACCAGGTCCGTGCCCCGCTGGACGCCCAGGGCATTGGCCACCACGGTGAGGTCGTCCGGGCGCAGCACCGCATAGACCATGAACACCACGAACAGCACGAAGCCGATCTTGACCCCGGCCTTCGCCCGGGCTTTGCGCCGGTTGGCGAGGAAGAACGCCACCAGCGCGGCGCCGGCGAGCAGCAGTAGTGCCTTGATCATCGCGGCAACCTCTTTCCCACGAACCCGTCGGAGAGGATGTTGATCCCGTTGAGCAGCGACTGCCCCTTCGACATGGAGTACTCGGTGTAGAGGATGTCGACGGGCTGCTCCGCGACGCGCCACCCACGGTTGTCCATCAGTTCCACGAACTCGCTGGCGTGGCTCATGCCGTTCATCCGCAGGTTGAGGTCGTTCGCGACCCGCTCGTTGAACACCCGGAGCCCGTTGTGGGCGTCCGTCAGGCCGAGCCGGCGGGTGCGTGGGCTCAACATGACGACGGTCCTCAGGACGATCCGCTTGATCAGCGGGACCTGATCGCCCTCGCGTCGCGGGCGGCCGAAGCGGGTACCCACCACGATGTCGACCGGTTCGGTTCGGACCCTCTCGACCATCGCGAGGACGTCCTTGACCTGGTGCTGGCCGTCGGCGTCGAAGGTGACGAAGTAGCGGGCGCCGGGTTGGGTGCGGGCGTACTCGACACCTGTCTGGATGGCAGCGCCCTGCCCGAGATTGACCGGGTGGCGGACGAGGTGCGCCCCCGCCCGGTGGATCGCGGCGGCGGACTCGTCGGACGACCCGTCGTCGACCGCCACGATGTTCGGGAACGTCTCTCGCGCACTGCTGAGCACGTCCTCGATGACGGTGCCCTCGTTGAAGCATGGCACGATCAGCCAGACGTCGCGGTTGCCCGCGGGGTCGTCTGCGGGGTCGCCGCCGGCCGTGTCACCGTGCTCTGGGAGTCGCTCACTGTCACTGCTCATCGCCGGTCGATACTATGCGATCGGACGGACAACCCGGTGACGAGAAGGACGGCGGTTCCCCGATGGCCATCGATGTGATGCTCCCCTACTACGGGGACGTCGGCCACTTCAAGAAGGCTGTGGACAGCGTTCTCTCCCAGAGCTATTCGGACTTCCGACTGGTCGTGGTGGACGACGGCTACCCGGACCCGGAGCCCGCCCGCTACATGGGGGAGATCACCGCACGCGACGAGCGGGTGACGTACGAGAAGAACGAGACCAACCTCGGTGCCAACGGCAACTACCGCAAGTGCCTGGAGATGGTCACCGCGCCGGTCGTCGTGGTGATGGGCGCCGACGACATCATGCTGCCCAACTATCTGCAGGTGGTGGCCGACGGGTTCGCGGCCGTTCCCGACGCCGCGGTGATGGAGGTGGGCGTCAGCGTGATCGACGAACACGGTGCGCCGGTCCGGCCACTGTCGGACACCGTCAAGTCGTTCACCCAGCCCAGGACAGACGGGCGCACGGTCCTGCACGGCGAGAAGCTGATGACCTCGCTGATGCACGGCAACTGGACCTACTTCCCGTCACTGGCGTGGAGTTCCGAGTGGATTCGCCGCATCGGGTTCCGCGAGGGGCTCGACGTGGTGCAGGACCTGGCGCTGCTGGTCGACGTGATCACCGCCGGCGGCCACATTGTCTACGACCCGACGCTGGCATTCCTCTACCGCCGGCACTCGGCGTCCGACTCCTCGGTGCGTGCGCTCGACGGCCGCCGCTTCGACGAGGAGGCCCGCTTCTTCGCCGCCGAGGCGGACGCGTTCGCCGCCCGGGGCTGGAAGAAGGCCGAGCGGGCCGCGCGACTGCACGTGACGTCGCGGCTCAACTCCCTGTCGCTGCTGCCCACCGCGGCCCGGGCCGGCAAGCTCGCCGAGGGTGGCAAGCGGCTCCTCGGCCACAGCTTCAGGAGGTTCTGACCCGGGCCGGGCCCGACCCCGGGGCGGCTTAGATTTGGTCGTCCCTGCTGCGCCGGAAAGGCCCCCGCGCCGCAATGGGCACGACCAGAATCGGAGGCAGGTGAGCCGCCGGAATGGCCGGAGCGGAGGTCTATGTGATTCCCGAGCAGTGGATCCCGCACCGCCGTGAGGACGGCGAGCTGATCGGCTGGATCGACATGACAGCCGCGGCGCCGCTGCTCGTGCCGATCGACCGCCTCGGCCGCCCGCTCGACCCGGTCGAGCACTGGCACCGGGCGGAGGAGGTCCTCGAGGGGATCGGCCTGCGGTTCCTCATGGAGCGTTTCCTGTTCGGCGAGGACGGAGCCCAGACCGTGGTTCGGATCGCCCACCTGTACGAGGACCGGATCGTCCTGTCGACCGCGCTCACCGATGCGATCGAGGAGGTCGGCCGCGAGATCGTGGTGCCCTTCCCCGCGCCGAGCAC
>NZ_JADDKI010000585.1:0-2173 GCF_015356725.1 Dietzia sp. SYD-A1 | reverse complement strand
GGTCCGACGAGCGCGGCGCCGGTTCGCGCCGGCCGGCCTTCGCCCGGTTGGATCCCCAGGCGCGGGCGCGTGATCACCTGGTCGCGGCGTGTCAACTCACGTGTTGGCATGCCGCGCGGTTGGTGACGGCCGGGACGCAGATCCACCGGCGGCTGCCCCGTCTGCGGTCGACGGTCGACCGCGGGCTGATGCCTGAACAGTTGGCGATCGATATCGCGTGCCGCCTGGCAGAGGTTCCCGACGCGATCGTGTCGGACGTGGAGGACGAGGTGGTCGCGCGCTTTGTTGACGATCTCGACGGCGGCGACCGGCCGAGTCGCCTCGCGGTGGACTCGGCGATCGATGATGCCGTGGAGCGACACGACCCGGCTGCCGCGGAGGATGCCGCCGACGCTGCGGCCGCGACCCGCTCCGTCCGCTTCCGCGGCGCGCGTAACGGCATGGCCACGATGTGGGCCAGGCTCACCGCCGCCGATGCCGAGCTTCTTCGGCGGCGTATCGAGACCGATGCCTCGGTCGCCTCCGCGGACGGGCTGGATCGTCCCATGGACCAGCTCCGCGCCGACGCGCTCGCCGCGCTCGCCGTCTACGAGGCTGAGGCCGGCCCGTCCGCGACCGACCCCGACGCCGCCGCTGCCCCCACTGCCACCGCCGCCACCGCGTCCGAGCATGAGGGCAGAGACCTCGGTGACATAGATCTCGACGACATCGAACTCGGCGACGTCAGGGTGGGGACGGACCTGCCCCGGCCCACACTGGGCAACGCCGCGCGGGCGGGTCAGCCGATCCGCATCAGCGTGATCGCCTCCGCGGTCCGGGGCCTGCCCAACCGCGTCGAGTTCGTTCACGGCGCCTACAGCAGTTTCGAGTGGCTCTGCACGGAGTTGCTTGAGGGGGACGATGCGAGCGTGCGGTTCGAGCTCATCGACCCCGCCCCGGGCGCGCTCGACTCCCCCGATCACGCCCTGCGCTACGTGATCACCCCGGCGATGGCCGAGCGGATCCGTCTGCGCGACGGGACGTGCCGACACCCAGGGTGCTCGGTCTCTGCCAAGCATTGCGATGTGGACCACGTCATCGCGTTCAACACCAAGGACCCTGAACTCGGCGGGCCGACCGCCGAGTGGAACCTCGTCTGCCTGTGCCGGAAACACCACCGGGAGAAGACGTTCGGGACCAACGCCTACCGGACCGGGCCATTGGGTGAACTCGTCATCCTCACCGACACCGGTCACGAACACCGCACCAGACCCAAGGGCCCCCTGGCCCGTGCCCGTGACGCCATCCGGGAACGAGAGTGGAGCGCCTTTGTGGATCGGACCATCGCCGACGACGGCACGCTCGTCAACCCGCCAGGCCGTCCCGGGAACGGCTCCCGCAGACGACCGGCCTGACCGCCTCAGCAGTCGCCGACGCCCACCCACTCGGAGACGCCGTCGGTGAAGCGCTGCCGCTTCCAGATGGGCACACCCCGCTTGAGCCGTTCGATGAGCTCCGAGCACGCGGCAAAGGCCTCGCCCCGGTGCGGCGCCACCGCAACCACCACCACCGCGACCTCGCCGACAGCCAACACGCCGACCCGGTGCACCGCGCCGATGCGGACGCTGCGGCGTGGGTCGAGCGGCCCGCCCTTCTCCAGCTCGGGCGAGGTGTGTTCGGTGGCGACCTCGTCGCAGAGCCGTGTCAGGACATCCTGCGCCGTCGGGTGGGCCGAGTACTCGATGTCGAGCACGTCGCGTCCGTGATCGTGGTCGCGCACCACGCCGGAGAACGTCACCACGGCCCCGTCGGCGGTGCTCCAGACCGCCCTCTCGACCTCCCTGGGGTCGATCGCGTCCTCGGTGATCTGCACGAGTGGACTGTGAACGGTCATGGTCGGTGCCTCCTCGCGGTGCGGTGCGGTGCGGTCCCGGGCCGGCGCGGCGGTCAGTGTCCGCCGCCGTCGGCGTGCACGGCGAGCAGGTGGTCGAGCAGTTCGTCGAGGACCGCCAGCCCGTCACGCACCCCGCCCGGCGAACCCGGGAGGTTCACCACCAGGGTACGTCCGGCGAAGCCGGCCAGGCCGCGGCTCATGGCGGCGGTGGGGGTCGAGACAAGACCGCGGGCCCGGATCGCCTCGGCGACGCCCGGGAGCTCGAGGTCCAGGTGCGGCGCGGTCGCCTCGGGGGTGCGG
>NZ_JADDKI010000584.1:0-3866 GCF_015356725.1 Dietzia sp. SYD-A1 | reverse complement strand
CCCCCGGCGGCCGCGGCGAACGCCTGCGGGGGCCGCGGGTCACGGCCCGCGCGCACGTCCGAGACCGCCTCGGCGAAGGCTTCCCCGTCGGGGTACCGCCGGTTCGGATCCTTGACCATGGCGTCGGAGAGGAGCCTGCGCACCGACGGCGGTACCGAGTCGGGGAGCGGGGGCGGCGTCTCGCGGACGTGCATCATCGCCACGCTCACCGGGGAGTCGGCTACGAACGGCCTGCGCCCGGACACGCACTCGTATCCCACGACCCCGAGGGAGTAGACGTCACCGGCAGGGGTGGTCTCGTGACCCATGGCCTGCTCGGGTGCGATGTACTGGGCCGTGCCCACGACCATCCCGGCCTGGGTGACCGCCGCGGACCCCATCGACTTGGCGATGCCGAAGTCGGTGAGCTTGACCTGCCCGGAGGGCGTGATGAGGATGTTGCCCGGCTTGACGTCCCGGTGGACCAGCCCGATGGCGTGCGCGGCGTTGAGTGCGCGACCGGTCTGCTCGAGCATGTCCAGGGTGTGGCGGAGCGGTAGCGACCCCTCGCGCGCGAGAACATCGGAGAGCGGCTCGCCCACCACGAGCTCCATGACCAGGTAGGACAGCGGGTTTCCCGAGGCCGGGTCGTCGATCTGCCCGTAGTCGTAGACCGTCGCGACACCCGGGTGGGAGATCCGCGCCGTCACCTTGGCCTCGGACCGGAACCTCTCCACGAATTCCTGATCGGAGGAGAACTCGGCCTTGAGGACCTTGACCGCGACGTGTCGGTCCAGCACCGCGTCGGCGGCCTCCCAGACCTGTCCCATCCCGCCCGTGGCGATCAGGCGCAGCAGTCGGTACCGGCCGGAGAGCACCGCTCCGGAGTTCAGGCTCATCCCGCGCCCCCGAGGAGTGCCCCCAGGACCTCGCGGCCGATGGGGGCGGCGTAGGTGGAGCCCACGGTGTCTCTGGTGATGCCGGGACCTGACTCGAGCGCCACGGCCACGGCCACGTCCTGGCCGGGGACGAAGGCGATGTACCAGGTGTAGGGCACGGTCGTCGCGGCGTCCACGCCGTGCTCGGCGGTACCGGTCTTGGAGGCGATGGTCACCCCGGGCAGCCCGCCGCCGGCATTGCGTTCCGCGCCCTCCATGAGCTCGGTGAGGGTGGCGGCCTGCTCGTCGGTCAGGGCGCGCCCCGCGTCCTCAGGGGAGAACCCCTGCACCACGGAGAGGTCGGGCGCCGTGAGCGAGCGGATCAACTGGGGCTGCATGCGTACCCCGCCGTTGGAGACGGTGGCCGCCACCATGGCGTTCTGCAGGGTCGTCATGCGGACATCGCTCTGACCGATCGAGCTCATGGCGAGTTGCGCGGCGTCCTCCATCTGGCCCAGGCCGGACGGAGCCGCGGGGATCCCGAGTTCATCCGGTTCCCCGCCGTCCAGACCGAATCGTTCGGCCATCTCGGTGAACGCGTCGGTGCCGATCTCCTGGCTGAGCTCCACGAACGGCACGTTGCAGGAGAGTTCGAACGCCGTGCGGAGGGTCACGGTGCCGCCACCACAGGTCTGGCCTGCGTAGTTCTGCAGGAACGTGGAGGTGCCGGGCAGCAGCGTGCGGTCCGCACCGGACACCGGCGTCTCCGGTCCCATCCCGGATTCGAGTGCGGCGGCCGTCGTGATGACCTTCATGGTGGACCCGGGCGGCAGGGACTGCTGCGTGGCGTGGTTGAGCAGCGGCCGGTCCGGGCTCTGTTCGATCCGCTCCATCTCCTGGGTGCGGACGGTCTGCTCCTGGCTGGACAGCGCGTTCGGGTCGAACGCCGGGCTGGAGGCCAGGGCCAGCACCTCCCCGGTCGAGGGCCGGACCGCGGCCACCGAGCCGACGAAGGGTCCCTGGCCGGCGCCCCGTTGCAGTGCGCCGAAGGCCGCCTCCTGCGCGGCGGGGTCGAGGGTCAGCTCCACCGACCCGCCCTGGGGGGTCCGGCCGGAGATGAGTCCGGTGATGCGTTGGGAGAGCAGCCTGGGGTCCGATCCGTTGAGGAAGGCGTCCTGCGACTGTTCGATCCCCGAGGTGGCGTACTGCAGGGAGTAGTACCCCACCGTCGGACCGAACGCGACCGGGCTGGTGGGATAGGTGCGCTCGAACTCGTACCTGCCGTCCGAGGGCACCGACATGGCCAGCACGCGGCCCCCGGCGGTGATCTGCCCGCGCTGGCGGGAGTACTCGTCGAGCAGCATCCGGGTGTTGCGGGGGTCGGCCCGCAGTTCATCGGCGCGGAAGACCTGGACCCAGGTGAGCTGGAGGAGCAGCGCCACCACCATGACGATGGCGGCGACCGCGACCCTGCGGATGGCGGCGTTCACCCGGCGCTCACCCGGCCTTCCGGACGCGGGCCAGCAGCGGGGTCCGCATCATGCCCGTGGCCGCCTCGGCGAGCGCGGGTGTCTGACGCGGGGTGGGCATCGGTCGACGGGCGTCGTGCGACAACCGGAGCAGGATGGCCAACAGGGCGTAGTTGGCGAGGAGGCTCGACCCGCCGTAGGCCATGAACGGCAGGGTGAGCCCGGTGAGCGGGATGAGGGTGGAGACCCCGCCGACCACCACGAAGACCTGGATGGCGACGGTGAACGCCAGGCCGACGGCGACCAGTTTGCCGAAGCTGTCCCTGATGGTCAGGCCCACCCGGATCCCGCGCAGGACGACGATCGCGTAGATCATCAGCACGGCCGCGAGGCCGATCAGGCCGAGCTCCTCGCCGATGGTCGAGGTGATGAAGTCGGTACCCGCGAACGGCACCTGGTCCGGTCGCCCGTTGCCGAGCCCGGTGCCGCCCATGCCCCCGGAGGCGAGCCCGAACAGGGCCTGTGAGCTCTGGTAACCGCCGGTGTCGAAGTAGGCGAAGGGGTCCTGCCAGATCTGGAACCGCACCCGCACGTGGCCGAACAGTGCGTAGGCCAACACGCCTCCGATGCCCACGAGGACGACGCCGATGAGCAGCCAGCTGATCCGCTCGGTGGCCACGTACAGCATGGTCAGCACGGTGGCGAAGAGCAGCAACGCCATTCCCAGGTCCGTGTTGAACACCAGCACTCCCAGGGAGAGGAACCACGCCACGATGATCGGCCCGAGGTCCCGCCCGCGGGGCAGGTCCACGCCGAGGATGCGACGTCCGGCGCTGGTGAACAACTCACGCTTCTCGACGAGGATCGAGGCGAAGAAGATGATGAGCAGGATCTTGGCGAACTCGCCGGGTTGGATGGTGAAGCCGGGCAGGATGATCCAGTTCTTGGCGCCGTTGATCTCGGAGAACCGGGCGGGAAGTACCGCCGGGATCGCCAACAACGCCAGGCCGGAGAAGCCCATGGTGTATCCGTACCGGGACAGCACCCGGTGGTCGCGGAGGAAGTACAACACGGCCGCCATGAAGGCCAGGCCGATCAGCGTCCAGAGCAACTGTCTGGTGACGTCCATCCCCGGCGGGTCGTTGCCGTTGGCCACGGCGCGCGCCGCGTAGGCCAGGTCGAGGCGGTAGATGAGCACCAAGCCGAGGCCGTTGAGGAGGGCGACGGCGGGGAGCAGCACGGGGTCCGAGTACGGCGCCAACCACCGGATCAGCAGATGCGCCACCCCGCACAGGCCCAGGTAGGCCAGGGTCAGCCAGAGCAGGGTCAGGCTCAGTTCCTGCTCCTGGGCCAGTTGGACGAGGAACAGGGAGAACCCGACGATCACCGACGCGGCGACGAGGAGGACGAGTTCCTTGCCGCGGCGGGGCGGGACGGTGACCGCGGGCGTTCCGGATGCGGGAGTGGTCACAGGTCAGCTCACCGCCCGGCAGTCGACCCCCGGCACCGAGGCCGGGGCGGGACGTGGAGTGGGTTCGGG
>NZ_JADDKI010000583.1:0-5215 GCF_015356725.1 Dietzia sp. SYD-A1 | reverse complement strand
GTCCTCCGACTCCCACGGCGGCGGGATCACGGCGGCGACCGCCGCGGCGGCCAGGGCGACGCCGCACCCGAGCAGCAGGCCCACCCGGAAACCGGTCTCGGTGGGGACGAACAACCCCCCGAAGTCCACGGACATCTGCGTGAGGATCACGCCGAGGACCGCCGCGGCGGTGGTGGTGCCGATCGAGCGCATGAGTGTGTTGACGCTGTTGGCCGACCCCATCTCGGAGTGCGGCACCGACGACATGATGAGGGCGGGCATGGCGCCGTAGGCCAGACCCACTCCGGAGCTGGTGATGACGGCCGCGATCATGACGCCCCACGTCGACCCCATGAGGAACTGGGCGGAGGCGTACCCGGCCGCGATGACCAGCGATCCCAGGATGAGCGTGGGCTTGGGCCCACGGGTGGTGATGAGCCGTCCGCTCACGGGCGAGACGGCCATCATGGCCAGCCCGCCGGGCGCGATCCACAGTCCCATCGCCACCATCGACTGGCCCAGACCGTGGCCGGTGGCCACGGGGAGCTGGAGGATCTGCGGGATCACGAGCAGCTGCGCGTAGAGCCCCATGCCCACGAGGATCGAGGCGATGTTGGTCAGCAGGACCGGTCGTCGGGCCGCTACCCGCAGGTCGATGAGCGGCGACGGGTGACGTAGGACCCACCACCCCCACACGGGGAACGCGACGGCGGCCAGGACGAACAGTCCGAGGGTCAGGGGAGAGACCCAACCCCAGTCCGCGCCCTTGGACACCGCCAACAGGAGCGCGATCAGACCCACCGCCAGACCCAGGGCACCGACGGGATCCAGCGTGCCGTCGGGTTTGGCCGCCGGCACCGACCGGATGCGCAGCGCCATCATCGCGATGATCCCCACCCCGAGTACGGCCGTGCCCCAGAACATCCACTGCCATGAGCCGTACTGCGCGAGGGCGGCCGCCGCCGGGAGCCCGAGCGCGCCACCGACCCCCAACGAGGAGCTCATCAACGCGATAGCCGGACCGAGGCGCACGGCGGGCAGGACCTCACGCATCGTCGCGATCCCGATCGGGATCACCCCGATCCCCACGCCCTGGAGCGCCCGGCCGACGAGCATCGGCCACAGCGAGGTGGCCAGGGCGCACAAGACGGACCCGACGACCATCACCGCGGTGACACCGATGAGGACGTTCTTCTTGGGGTAGAGGTCGCCGAGGCGGCCCATCACCGGGCCGGCCACCGCTCCGGCCAGCAGGGTCACGGTGACGACCCACGCCGCGTTGGCCGCCGAGGTGCCGAGGATCGCCGGCAGCATCCCCAGCAGCGGGATCACCAGAGTCTGGGTGAGGGACATGACGATCCCGCCGAAGGCCAGAACGACGACCAACCCGTCCTGCTCCGCACGAACGGCGTCCCCGCCCCGAGTCCTGCCGCCCATCGCCGTGTCCTTCCAGAGACCTGTAGTCGGACACTACAGACAGGTGTCGACCGCGTCCGCTGCCGACCCCGCGCTCTTGTGGTCTGCATCACCCGGTGCCAGCATGGCCGGTGTGAACATCACCGGAAGGTCCCGGCGGTCCGCCCACCGACTCCCCGCCACCATCGTCGCGTCTCTCGCCGCCACGGCCCTCGCCTCGTCGGCCGTCCTCGCGGCCCCGGCCACGGCGCACGCCCAGGGTTCCGCCGAGGCGGTCGTCCAGGTCCTGCCCGCCCCGGACCGTCTGGTCACCTGGGGCGGATCTCCCACCGGCGCGTGCGCCGGCGCGGTGTCCACCTCACTCCGGGGTGACGGGTATCCCGGTACGGCCAGTGTGAGCTGGGCTTTCGCGGTCGCGGGCGTGGGTCCGTGCGCCCTGACCGCCACGCTGTCCTGGCGCAACCTGGACACCGGCGCGCGCGGGGAGAAGGTCGCGCAGATCCCCCACCCGCGGTTCTCCCTCGGTGTCCCGGACCCCGTCGCGCACCCCTACGACGCGATCATCTCCACCGGGTCGGGTCGGGTCGAGTACCGCCTCACCACCACCGGGGGGGCCGTGGCCGGGCCGATCGTCGTCGACACCGTCGCGTACCCGGGCTGAGAGAGGACCGGGAGCGGTCAGTCCAGGAGGCCCTCGGACGCGCGCCGCCAGTCCTCGACCGGCGGGACCAGGACGTTCTCACCGAGCACCTGCACGAGCACCGTCGACGCGCCCGCGTCCAGATGCTCCTGCACCCGGACCCGCGTGGCCTCGATCCCCCGGGTGACCAAGGCCGCCTGCAGGCGGTCGCTGCCGCCGCGGATGTAGTCGGACTCGTCGAAGCCCTGGCGGGTCCACGAGTTCCGGTAATTCGGCAGTCCCGTGTAGATGTTCAGGTGGTCCCGGGCCCGCGACCGCCACAGCTCGTCGTCGTCCTCTACACCTGCGGCGAGCACCGCAGCGTGTTCCACCACCAGCGCCGGCCCGTCATCCCCGGACCCGCCGAGGATGTCGCGCGCCCGCGCGGTGTGCTCGGGCAGGGTCAGATACGGGTGCGCTCCGGAGGTCCGGTCCCGGGACAGCTCGAGCATCCTGGGCCCGAGCGCGGCCAGCACCACCGGCGGCATGGTGTCCTCGCCCGCGGCCATGGGCTGGGTCCGGTCGAGCGCGTCGAGGTACTCGCGCATCGCCGACAGCGGGCGACCGTAGTGGTGTCCGCGGTGCCGTTCCACCAGCGGGGCGTGGGAGACTCCGAGACCCAGCACGAACCGACCGGGGTGCAGGGCCTCGATGGTGCGCGCGGCCGCGCCGGCGGCCGAGGCGTCCCGTCCGTAGATGTTCGCGATTCCCGTGCCGATGGCCATGCGGCTGGTGGCCGACAGGTAGAGCTGCGCGGCGGTGAACGCCTCGCGCCCGACGGCCTCTCCGAACCACAGCGACCCCCATCCCTGGTCGTCGAGTTCGCCGAGCAGGTCGGGGATCCCCGCCGGCGGCACGCCCTCCAGCGAACCCGTCCACAGCCCGACCCTCCCCAGCCGGCCGCGGCCGGCCCGGTTGTGGTCAGCCCGGTCGGTCGCATCGTGGGGTGACTCACTCATGCACCCGAGTGTGCCAAACAGTGCGGGCTCCTGTGTGCCTCAGGTCCCGGGAGGCGTTTCACGCCGAAACCACGACCCGCCCGACGGGGGCGCGCCAGACTTCAGGCGGAACACGTTCCAGCAGAACCCTGGGACTCCGAGGAGATGAGGCGTCGATGTTCGAGTGGTCCGAGACCGACCTGATGATCCGAGAGGCCGTACGCGGCTTCATCGACAAGGAGATCCGTCCGAACCTGGACGCCCTGGAGAGCGGGGAGATGACGCCGTACCCGATCATCCGCACATTGTTCGCGGAGTTCGGCATCGACACGATGGCCGCAGACGCGGTCGAGAAGATGCTCGCCAGGCAGCAGGCACGGGAGTCGGGCGGGTCGAGCGGGTCGGGGGGCTCGAGCGGGTCGGAAGGCTCGGGCGGGGCGTTCGAGGGCCAGGACTCGCTGATGGCGGTGGTGATCAGCGAACTCGCGGGAGCGTGCATGGGCCTGGTCTCCGCGCTCGGGGTGAGCATCGGGTTGGGCGCCACGACCATCATGTCGCGCGGGACGTTGGCGCAGAAGAAGCGCTGGCTTCCGGGCATCGTCACCATGGAGAAGGTCGCGTCGTGGGCGATCACGGAGCCGGATTCGGGGTCGGACGCGTTCGGCGGGATGCGGACCTACGTGCGGAGGGACGGCGACGACTACATCCTCAACGGCCACAAGACGTTCATCACCAACGGCCCGCACGCCGACGTGATGATCGTCTACGCGAAGCTCGACGAGGGCACGGCAGCCGGTGTCGAGGACGGTGCCACCGCGACCGCCAAGCGGGACCGCCCGGTCCTGACCTTCGTCCTGGACACGGGGATGGACGGCCTGACCCAGAGCGCCCCCTTCAAGAAGATGGGCCTGCACAGCTCCCCCACCGGCGAGCTGTTCTTCGACGACGTCCGTCTCGGCCGCGACCGCCTCCTCGGGGAGACCGAGGACCACCGGGGTGGCGACGGGCGCGAGTCCGCCAGGTCCAGCTTCACCGCGGAGCGCATCGGCGTGGCGACCATGTCGCTGGGCATCATCCAGGAGTGCCATCGACTCTGCGTGGACTACTCGCGGGAGCGGACACTGTGGGGCCAGGAGATCGGGCGCTTCCAGCTGATCCAGCTCAAGCTGGCCCGGATGGAGGTGGCGCGGATGAACGTGCAGAACATGGTGTTCCACTCCCTCGAGCGCGCCCGGGCCGGAAAGCCCCTCACCCTGGCAGAGGCGTCAGCCATGAAGCTCTACGCCTCCGAGGTGGCGACCGAGGTCGCGATGGACGCGGTGCAGCTCTTCGGAGGCAACGGGTACATGGCCGAGTACCGGGTCGAACAACTCGCCAGGGATGCCAAGTCGCTGATGATCTACGCCGGTAGTAACGAGATCCAGGTGACGCACATCGCCAAGGGGCTGCTCTCGCGCTGAGCATCCGGATGACGTCCCCGTGGCCCGCCCGTACCGTGGACTCACGCCGGTAGCCGGAGGTGGTGTCGCATCGAGTCGGAGAATTCCGCCCACTGGCCCCGGTTGGTCGAGGGCGCGCGCAGGCGCGGGTCCGCATCCTGGGCGAGGGTCGTGCGCTACTCCCCCACCCTGCTTCTCGCCGCGACGGCCGCCGGCCTCGCGTTTCTCCTCGCCGAGCTGGTGTTCGGCCCCCAGAACGCGGTCTTCGCGCCGATCGCCGCGGTGGTCGCGACCGGGCTCTCTGCAGGGCAGCGGCGCGTCCGTGCTCTCGAGATCTCCACGGGCGTGCTCCTCGGGATCGTGGCCGCCGAACTCCTGGCGCGGTGGTTCGGTGTCGGTGCGTGGCAGCTCACGGTGGCGGTGCTCGCGGCCACCACCGCGGCGGTGGCGTTCCGGGCGAGTGGACTGCTGAGCAATCAGGCGGCGGTCGCGGCGGTCGTCGTCATGGTCCTCGTGCCCGTCCTGGAGACCGGCCCGTGGGTCAGGCTCGGGGACGCGGTGATCGGCGGCGCGGTGGCCGTGGTGCTGACCTCGGTGGTCCCCCACCATCCCCGCCACAGGGTCACGGCGGTCGCCGCCCGGCACCTGGACCGCTTCGCCTCCGTGCTCATCGCGCTGCGGGACGACCTCGCCTCCGGGTCGCTGTCCGGGGCGGAGCGGCGGCTCGAGGAGATGGACACCCTCGCCGCCGCTCCGCCCCGGAC
>NZ_JADDKI010000005.1:0-17850 GCF_015356725.1 Dietzia sp. SYD-A1 | reverse complement strand
CCGGAATCGAAGTACCCGATCGCCGGACCAGGGGTACCCACTCGCCCTATCTGCCATCATCACCGCGCGAGAGGAGCGAGCCGCATTCGCGGGTGCCTCCGACGCTCCGTTAAGCGAATGGGGCACCACCTTCACCGTGCCCCGACTGGCCGCAGTAGTGGACGACCGCCTGACCTAGAACGCCCACATCTTCCATACCGGCACCGCCTCCTGCCAGCTGGTCACCACCACGGCCCAACGCCGAAAGGACCGCGCGACCGCCTGAACGCCCGGGACGTCGAGCACCGGCGCACCCATACCCCAACCTGTCACGAGAGAGGGGCCAAGTAAGGACAGCACAGCGGGGCCAAATGGTCTTGTAGTACTCCCTTCAGCATCGGCGCCCCCACCGAACCCGTCGAGGCCATCAACGGTCGCCTCGAACACCTCCGCGGAATCGGCCTGGGCTTCCTAAACCTCGAGTACTACATCGTGCAGTCACTCATCTACTCCGGACAGCTCCAGAACTGAATCAACGCACTCTGATTCCAAAAAAAGAGCCTCTTCAGGCGCGGCCGATCATTCAACGCACCCGCGATTTGATCGAAGCTCATCTGACCATCGTCTTCGCAGCTCGGGCGATTGCACGCTACCTGCAGAATCGGACCGGGACATCAATCAAGAGGTTCGTGCAAAACCTTGCGCTGAATCCACACCATCGTCATCGACGTCGACGGACACGAGGTCACCGCCCGGACCCCGCCAAAGCCGTCCTTGAGGCTCTCGGCGCCATGCGCCGAGCATTTGCAACTCAGGTCTGGGAGTGCGGACCGTCCCTCTTCGTGCACTCCGACGAACTCGTATGAGGTGAGGCTGCGCACACGGGGGGGTTTACGGCCAACAGGTCCTTCACGGCCCGACGGTGATGTGCTGGTGTCAGTCCACAACTAAAGACAATGGCAAACGAGGGTCTGTATCACAATCAATCAGCCATTTCGCCTAACCCGGCAGCGCTGCAGTTGCTAATTCTATCTCGTTCATGTCGACAGGGGGTAGCGAACAGAATCCTGAGGGATACATCCGTGATCCACTATAGGGCCCCTCTTCCCGCGCGCACCAGCAATATGCTGACTTACAAAATGAACGTATATCGTAGTCGACACGAAGTTCGGATAATTTCGCTCAAATGATGACCGGATACGTGCAATTGTCTGCTCTCGCGGCACCGATGGAGCAACTAGTAGTAGTTCAACTACGCCCGTTTCAGCTTGAGCCAACTGCGCGGATTCGATACCGGGTATGTCCCGCACAAGATATACGATCTCACGGGCGGCCACAGTCCGAATGGGGGAGCCGTGCTCATAAAGCGTGACGTAGTCTTTCGTTCTGCCCTCCACGCTAAGGATTTCGAGCACCGACCCGTTTCTCGTAGTATCGCCCGGAATCAAACGATCACCCAAGTAGTAGTTTATCAGCGGAAATACGCGATTCGAAAGGGTGGTAGCTAGCGCTGCACCTTCTGGATCAGCCATCATCAACACGTGAGGCCAATATGTACTCAGTGGCCACGCTGAGGATTTGTCAGTCGTGCCAGCGATGACTCCGAGCTCAACCGCGCCATACTCGATAAGCACGCGGACGCTCAGATGATCTTGCACCTCCTTGATGTCGACGTCGTCAACGGTCTCGCTCGTCAGAATCGCATGGGTAAGGAAAGGAAAAGAGAGCCCTCGCTCATATGCCCGCCTGCCGATCATGGCGATCGCGGAAGTGTAACCGATTATGTAGCGCGGCCGTGTGCGCTGAATGGCTCGTATCGCCCCATCGGCGGCCGCGGGGGTAGGTATAAAGCCGTTTACCTTCCAAGAGTTTCCGGCAATGTCTTTAAGCGCGCGAAGGGCTCGGGTCCGCAGCTGCGCATTCCCGGAAATCCCAGCATTGCTGATTGTATTAGCCGTGAGCAAAAATGGATCAAAGGGCCGCAAACCATGCTGCATCCGGTACGACCAAATCGATGCGTAGTTGTCCGAGAATTCGTTATTGCCCTTTGGGAAGTCAAAAGGCTCACTAGTGGAACCACTCGTACGATAGTGGCCGGCTACATTTGGTGTGCTGTTAACCAGATCGAGATTTGCTCTCAGGTCATCCTTCCGCAATATAGGCCAATCGGCGAGGTCGGCTATCGAGCGGATTTCTTGAGGTAGCGAATGCTCGCGCATCCAATGCTCGTAGAATGGCAGCTTCAGGGCTTGGGACCACCTTAACTGCAACGATGATAATTGCTGGCGCTCAATCGAACCGTCATCAGAACCGGAACGGAACACTTGCGCGCCGCGCTCAGCGTGTCGCATACGAGTCGAGCCAAGAGTGGAACGGGCAATTCGGCGAGGATATCCGGTGGTCATTTGGGCGTGTCTCCCGTTAGCTATGTGCTGAACATGGCAGTGAAATGCGTGATCTGCGTTACACAGGACGCTGGTTTGCTCCTCGTAGATTGCTAGGTACGGATACCGTCCCACTGGTGGTGCCGGTTGGCGGTGGAGAGGATGAACTTCACCACGCGTTCCGAAGTGTTTTCAATTAAATAATCATCCGGGGTGAGATGGCTAACACCGTCCCGACTGTAACCTGAGTTCATGGAAAGACTTATCGCCGCAACAACATCGTCGGAATTAAGTCCGGTCATTATAATGCCGCCGGTATCCAGTGCTTCCGGCCGTTCGATGGTATCTCGAAGAGTTACTGCGGGGAAGCCAAGAATGGACGATTCTTCTGCAATCGTGCCGGAGTCAGAGAGGCAACAAGCGGCTGACAACTGCAGCTTATTGTAGTCGTGGAAGCCCAGGGGTTCCGCAAATGTAATTCCTTCGGGTTCCGACCAATCGGGAATTGATCTAAGTCTCTTTCGTGTTCGCGGGTGTGTCGAAACAAAAACCGGCAGGTCAAACCGCCGGCGAACAGCAGTCAGGCACTCGATAAGCATCCGCAAGCGATCGGGCGAATCTACATTCTCTTCCCGGTGGGCAGAAACGAGAAAGTACTTCTCATTGCGCAAACCCCTGTCTTCGAGAACCGTGGATGCGTCGATCTGGTCCCGGTACGCGTTGAGCACCTCGCGCATCGGGGACCCGGTCTTTAGGATTCGACGCGGATGTAACCCCTCGTCGAGGAGATGGCGTCGAGCATGTTCCGTGTAGACGAGGTTGAAGTCCGAAATATGGTCGACCATTCGGCGGTTGGTCTCCTCCGGCACATTGAGATCGAAGCAGCGATTGCCAGCCTCCATGTGGTATGTTGGAATTTTAAGACGCCGAGCCATGAGTGCGGCGATGCATGAGTTAGTGTCACCCAAGACTAGAACGGCGTTGGGTCGTTCCTCTAGCATCACCTTCTCGGCGGCCACTAGCGTTCCACCGAGCACCGAACCTAGGCTGGACGTATCCACCCCGAGCATGTGGTCGGGCTGTCGGAGTCGGAGATCGTCGAAAAAGACTTGGTTGAGCGTGTAGTCATAGTTTTGCCCGGTGTGGACCAACACATGCTCGATGCCAGCTGTCTCATCTAGGCGCTGGATGACGCGAGCCAGGCGGATTAGTTCAGGCCGTGTGCCAACAATGGTCATGACCTTCACTGGCTGGGCTCCTTTGGTAGTGGCTGGACGGGTTCGGTGAAAGTGTCTGGGGCTTCAGGGCGGAACAACTCGTGACTCCAGAACTGGGTCAGTAAGACGTCGTGGCCCGTATTGGTGATATTGTGAACCCAGCCGACAGGCATATCGATGGCTACGGGTTGGTCGCCCGAGACATCAAAGTCAATAATCTCTTCGTGAAACATTTTTCGGAGACTGATGCGGGCCGTCCCCTGGATCACGGCGAAGCGCTCAATCTTAATCAAGTGATAGTGCTCCCCGCGTGTGATACCTGGGACGGTGGTGCTAAACGACGACTGACCTTCTCCGCCGCGGCAGCGGACGGTCTCTACGAATGACCCGCGTGGATCGGAATGTGGTGTGAGCGAGATGGGGTAATGGTCGGGGAAAAGGCTAGCTCTATAGGTGTTAAACAGGTTAATCCTGAACTTCGAACTGAGATCGGGTATTTCTCCGGTCGGCACATATGAGCGATGAAATTCCTGTAGCAGTTTCCATACCTTAACGACGCCGGTCTGAATGCCGTTGGGTCTGATGCGCTCATTGCCACAGTCAAGCCCGTCGATGAGTGACTGCGCAGCGTCCTGAACGTGAAGGAGCTCAACCGGGTTGTCGTTCACCCTGGGGTTTTCGCCCGCGATCGTGGCGTGGACGAATGTAGCTACGAACGAGTTGTAGGCGGGGAGCCCGTGTTCGCCAAAAAGGTTCGGCAAGCAAACGTCCACGAAGTGACCGCCGGCGGTGGTGGTTGCTTCGGAGAGTGCGCGTTGCGCTGCAAGCTTCCCCCGTCCGTACGCGTTGTCCCGCTCGACCTGGATGGTGCCCGACATCACGACCCGCAGCGGGCGGCTCGCGGCGGAAACCGCGCGCGCCACCTCGTTCCCGATCCGG
Source organism: Dietzia sp. SYD-A1 (assembly GCF_015356725.1). Taxonomy (NCBI): domain Bacteria; kingdom Bacillati; phylum Actinomycetota; class Actinomycetes; order Mycobacteriales; family Dietziaceae; genus Dietzia; species Dietzia sp. SYD-A1. The sequence continues at coordinate 13,331 of NZ_JADDKI010000005.1, read as the reverse complement.
ATGTTGCCCTGCTCGACGTCGCTGCTGCTTTCCGCACGATTCACTGCCGCAAGGTGAATGACTGCGTCCGCGCCGGAAACGAGGTAATCCAAGTCGTGCCAGTTCTCGCGTGTGACGGGAATGACCTCGTGGTCTGTGAGGGCCGCGAGCCTTAAACGGGTGTGCCATCCGAGGAACCCGCCGGCCCCGGTGAGGACGATTCTCATCGTCTTAGCTCCGCGACAACCTTCTGCATCTCCGGAAGTGCCGCGATGAGATCAGCTGTTTGGTCTATCGTCATTTGGTCCGCGATGTTTGAATCGAAGTCTTCTGCCTTTCGAGCCTCCGAGTCGCCCTCGTCTACGTATATCGAGTACTGCAGAGAACGAGCGTCTAGGGGCACGCGGAAATACTCTCCCTGGTCGGTCGCTTTGACCGTTTCCTCGCGAGACAGAAGGGTTTCATACATCTTCTCGCCATGGCGGATTCCAATACTGACGATGTCGGGGTCGTCGACTCCCATCACCTTGGCTGTCGCCCGGGCCAACGTTTCCACCGTGCATGCAGCGGCCTTCTTTACGAATAGGTCGCCTGGTTCTGCGTTGAAGAACGCATGCTCAACCAAGTCGACCGACTCTTGGAGACTCATGAGGAACCGCGTCATGGAGCCTTCAGTAAGAGTCAGCGGCTTGCGCTCTCGTATTTGCCGAACGAATAGCGGGATCACCGAGCCTCGCGAGTACATCACGTTGCCGTACCGAGTGACAGAGACTGTCGTCGACGACCTCGGGTGGTTCCGCGCGAAAGCTTGCGCAGTTTTCTCCATTAGGGCTTTTGACATCCCCATAGCGTTCACGGGGTAAACGGCCTTGTCCGTGGAAAGGCAGACGACTGACCTAATGCCGAGCTTGTGGGCAGCACGGATGACATTGGCACTGCCGTCCACATTGGTCTTGACCGCTTGATCAGGGAAGAACTCGCAAGAAGGAACCTGCTTGAGGGCCGCAGCGTGAAAGACGTAATCTGCGCCAACGAACGCGTTTTCCACGCTCTCGGCGTCTCGAACGTCCCCAATAAAGAACTTGAGTCTTGGCTCATCCAGACGGGACCGCATATCGTCCTGTTTGGCCTCATCTCGGCTGAAGATGTGGACAGCTTCGGCACCTTGGTCGAGGAGGTGACGAGCCATCGTAGATCCGAAAGATCCGGTTCCTCCGGTGATTGCGATGGTCGCACCAGTGATGGAGGTCATGGGTTGTCCTTCCGTTCGGGTTCGTAAGTCAGCGCTCGGCCGATTGCACGCCATGTTGACCGGGGGCTTGGTGGTGTCCAACCCGCCGTAGTCAGCCAACTTGGTGCCTGGCCTTGACCGAACCAGAGCATCTCAAGCCGTCGAGCCGCACCGTTAATTCCGGGCCATGCCTTGGCAACTATGAACGACGAGTCGACGATAGCCCGAGCCAAGGGCTGCGGAATGTGCCGTGGGCGCTTACCCCCGAGGTCCTCAAGCAGGCTGGCTGCGGTTAGGCCCTCTGTCGGATGGCTGACGACAGTTGGGGGCTGTGCGCTGCAGGTGGCGAGGAAGGCGATGGCGTCCCCCACGTTCTCTATGAGAGCTTGCGCAGTGTTCGCACTTCCCGTGCCTGCGACGGACGACATCGGCGAGCGTGCGAGTCGGGCGATTGCTCTGGTGACCCGACGTTGCGCGCCATGAACGCCTGGTGGCCGGTAGACGATGGTGTTCGGGTGGACCAACGCCGCTCGTTCGCCCGCAGCCTTCGACTCGGAATATGGAGAAAAAGGCGCCATTTCGCTGCTGGCATCTAATACAGGCCGTCTTCCCTGTACCGCCGCGCTACTCACGTGGACGAACCGGACCCTAGAAACCGCGGCAATCTCTGCAATTAAGCCGGGAAGCACCGCGTTCGCCCCCATCATCGAAGTTCTGTTGCCGCTGGTGGCGTCGGGCATTCCAGCGCAGTTGACCACCGCATCGGCTGCCGCGGCGGCTTCTTTCAGAGCTGCGACCTCGAGTTCGGGTACTGCAGCGCTCGGGTCCGCCGTCAGTCGAGGGGCGCGCACGGGTAGGACTTCGTGCCCACGGTTGCGGAGAGCGGCACACACTGCCTCGCCGACAAATCCGGTTGCCCCGACTACCGCAACTCTTGTCACTTGGAGCGCCTCGGTCGGCGATGGGCCTCCAAGAGGGCCACGAGAGAGTCACCCACGGATTGCTCCGAAAACCGGCGCAAGTAGGCGGCGCGTGCGTTACGACTCAGGTCGGCGCGGCGATCAGCGGACGCGTTCGCGAGGCTGAGCGTCGCGCGCACAAGATCCTCCACATCGCCCGGCCGGGCAGTGACTCCACAGTCTGACTCCACCACTACTTCAGCCGCGTCGCCGGCGACAGCGGCGATAATGGGACGACCTGCTGCCATGTTAGCTTGGATTTTGCTGGGCATGGTCACCCGGTACAGAGGTACGTCTTTCAACGACACTAGCTGCGCGTCGCCCAAAGCGAGGATCTGGGCCATCTTTCCAAAGGGCTGCGGGTCGATGAAAGCAATGTTGTCCAATCGAAGTTCTGCTGCGCGGAAGCGAAGCGCGTCCTTACGCACTCCGGCTCCGACGAGCGCGAACCCAATATCGCCCCTAGAGCGAAGTTGGGCAGCGGCTTCGATTACGATGTCGAGGTTCTGCATTTCACCGTGGTTTCCTGCGTACATCACGGTGAAATCGCGGTCAATTCCGAAAGCGGTTGCGAGCGCTGGGTCTTTTGCCGTCGGATAGAAGGAAGACTCCTCCGCCCAATTCGGTAGCACACTCACCTTATCAGCGGGCACACCACGGTCTATAAGTAGGTTCGCCATTCCAGGCGAGATGACGGCAATGTGCGCGGCATGCCGATAGACCGCATCGCAGTAGTAGTTCAGGACGCGGTCCATCACTGAACCGGTTGAGTCGGCGACGAAGCCGCTCGAAGTGACGGTGTCTGGCCAGAGATCCTGGATCTGGACAACGAACGGGATCCCTCGAAGCAACTTGAGCGGAACTGCTGCTGTCGCGGCCGTAGCGGGCGATGAGTATACAAGCGCCACGTCCGAGTTTCGAAGTATTGCCGGAGCGGCTATCGATGAAGCGCCTGCATAAGATAGGTAATTCGCCATGCGACGTGCGGCGTTGTCGTCGTGGCTCGGGTAAATAGGGACTCGATGAACTGTGACTCCGCGGATGGTCTCTTTCTGGTAGGGGCGGATGCTGTAACCCTCGAAGACTTTTCCCTCAGGGTAAATGGGGTAGCCGGTGAGGACATCAACCTCGTGTCCCCGTTGGTGAATTGCGCGGGAAATTGTCCCCGGGCCAGCGGCTGCGCCACCCTCAGGGTCAAACCAGTGGCTAAGCACTCCGACTCTCACGGGTTCACCTCCGTAGATGACGAATCGAGACAGGGAGTACTGCAGTGATAATAAAAGCGCTTTATGGCGTTGGCTCCCATTCGTAATCGGTAGCAAAGTAGCAACCATCGGATAGGTGGATCTCCATGGCGCCCTCTTTCTCGGCGCTCTTCGTACCGGCCCACACGCGGACCCGCCGCCCAGCTTCGTCCCAGAAGGCGCCCGGATAAGGCCGAGTTACGCCCCTCACGAGCTTGTCGACTTCCGCGACGGTCATCGATTGAGTTATCCGCCCGTCTTCGGGGCGCCTACCCTGCCACTCAGTCGCTCGCGCTTCGTCCTGGTGTCGCAGGTCGCATCTCCCTGTGGTTAGAGCGGGCCAAGCCTTCCGGATCAGCGTCTTGTGGGCCTCGTTGACCTTCGCGTACAACGTTGTGGCCGTCTCATCCGGGGCTATTGGAACCTCGACTTGGTCCACGATTGGTCCGGTGTCCACGCCGGCGTCTAGGGCGAACAGCGTCACCCCCGTCTTCGGCAGGCCCTTGATGATCGCCCACGGCACCGCAGCACGGCCCCGGCCGACGGGGAGAAGAGTGGGGTGCATACCGAGCACTCCCTTGGAAGTGGAGTCGAGAATGTCGCGGGACGCAATTTGTGACCACCCAATGACGAACAACCAATCGAGCTTTGCGTCTCGTATTGCGGCTACCGCTTCCGCGTCGTTGATGTGGTTGACCTTGACTAGCGGGACGCCGTGATGGCGTGCGATGTCGTCCAAGTAGATACGACCTGACTTGGTTGCGGACTTGTGATCATGCAATGTCACAAGAAGATCCAGGTTGCCGCCCACCGAGAATATTTCTTCGATACACGACAGTCCCAGTTCGACACATGTGACGAATCCGAAGCGCATTGAGAGTGGCCCTGTCAGTAAGTTGGAGGCGGCTTGAGGAGATAGCCGAACGTCTTCAGAATTAGCCAGACGTCGCCGCCCAGTGTGACCTGTTCGGCGTACTCGCCGTCAAACCGTGCCTTCTCCAGCGGCGACATACCATTGAACGAATTTATCTGAGCGAGACCGGTCAGCCCGGGACGGAGGGCCCGTGCACCGTTCTGCGTGCGTTCAGCTAGAACGTCGAGTTGCGACGGGAGGGCGGGGCGCGGTCCAACTATCGACATGTCCCCGCGGACGATGTTCAACAGTTGCGGTAGCTCGTCGACGTTTAGGCGTCGAATGACTCGGCCCGTTCGGGTTATCGTGACTGCGCCAATGGCGTCTGAAGGCAAGTGCGGCGTGTCGATCGGCATACTCCGAAACTTGAGCATAGTGAATTCAGATCCATCAGCACCTACTCGCTTCTGGCGGAAGAGGGCCGATCCCCTGTCTTCCAGCTTGATGGCCATGGCGGTGAGGGCAAGAAGTGGGCTGAGAGCCACAACGGCTGTCATGCCGAGAAAAAGATCAAAACTCCGTTTTCCCCATCGTTCATACCTCGTCAACGAATTGCCTCCGCCATGTTGAGGTGAACGGCCTGGAAAGCTTCGGCGTATCCATACCCGGACTGACCGCCACGCACCGCAGCCAGTCCACGAATGACCTCGGGACTTCTCGGGTGGGGGAATGGCCGCATTACGTCACGGTAGGCGCCACACGCGTCAAGTTTCGCCTTGAGGTGTTCCTCGCTGACCGGAAAGTAGGAGTTCGGCTCAAACGCCCGTGCAGTGCCAGCGAATTGCCAGTCGGTAGATGAAGGAATCTCCATGAAGTACAGGCCCTTGAGTTGTGGGACGCTGCTATTTCGTTGGAAGAGACGTGCGGCGGCCTGTGCTGCCACGCTCACCTGACGGTGGTCATCGTTGAGATCATGCGGATGGTGTGTGATGACCCACTGGGCTTGGGATTCGACCAGCCGAGACTCCACGAACTGGACTAGATCCAGGTGAGGTACCGAGTTCATCTTGATGTTAGGGAACGGGCCGAGATCCGGTTCTTCCATCCCCAGAATACGCGACGCCTCGCGCGTGTCGGTCAAGAGCTCGTCGTCCGAGGGGCGGTGGGCCCGAGCGGTGACCCCGCCAGAAAGGATCACCGTGCGCATCTTGTGCCCAGCGTCGGCAAGCGCGCGCGCAGTGGCGCCGCAGCCGAGCGCTTCATCGTCCGGGTGGGCGACGACTACGAGGATGCTTTCTGGCATCGAGGCAGGCCTCTCTTTCGTCGAGGTAGCGCTGGCAACCGTAGCGCACTTTCCGTTGTCTTGGCGGCGGCTGAATCGCCAGACGGATTATCACCCCGCTCTGGGGTCAAGATTCGTATCGCAGGCAACGCGCTGGCGCTGGGGGCTCGGAAGTCGACGTTAGAGTTCGGCGTCGCAGAACGGCCACCGGGTCGTCTTGCTTCTACTCGCGGCTGACGGGCACGGTTCTTCGCAACTTGATGAGACGGCCGTTTCGCTGGGCAGGAAAGTCGAAGAACACTTATGAGAGCAGCGTAGTGGGTTAAAGTGTCGCGAAACTGACCGAACTCCCTTTGTCAGTCAGAGTGGTCTCGGGGTTGTCGCCATAATGAAGCTACCGATCCGATGCAGCGTTGCCCTCATTGCAGTTGCCCTCGCGATAATTGTGGTCGCCTGTAGCCCAGTGAAGCCTCAGACGGCGACGACAGCTTCGGCCCCAACGGGCGAGACGGCCGGGTCGGAACCGTCACCGCAGTCCCCGTCCTCGACCGAAACCGCCGAGCCCGTCCGTGCCGTCGACATCGCCTCAGGCCAACAGGACGGGCCGGTCGATGTGGAGGCCGACGGCGGCGCGGAAGGTGTCGGGGTGACGTTTCGCGAGATCACCATCGAGCCCGGCGCCAGCACGGGGGAGCGTTGCCACTACGGGCAGCTGATCGCGGTGGTGGAGCAGGGCGAACTCGCCCACTACGCCGACATCTATCCCGGCGGCGTCCACATCTACCGCCAAGGCGAGTCGGTCATCGAGGGCGCGGGTTACCCGCACGAGGGGCGCAACGAGGGGGACGAGGACGTGGTGCTGATGGTCACCTACGTGATCCCCGAGGGGAAGCCGCTCACTGAGACCGATCTGACCCACTGCGACCACTGAGTCGCGCGGTCAGTCGTCCTCGTCGGCGAGCTCCGGGTCGACCTCATCGTCGGTGGGAACCACCACCAGCTGCTCGGCCACATCGGCCGGGTTGGCCTCGCGGGTGGGGTCGTCGACACTCACTTCTGGCGCGTACTCCTCGGCCGCGGTGACGGGATCCGGCTCCGGGGTGTACTCATCCGGATCGGGGCGGTCCTCGGCAAACATCTCAGACTCCTCCTCGTTCCACCGACTCATCACTCTGAGGCAAGTGGGTCGCTCGCGGCCTTGTCGTGCCTCCACCCTAGGCATCCTGCGGCGAACGGTGCCACTGCCCGGCGAGGCGTACCTTGGGCCGCATCCGCACCCCCAACCCAGGAGGCACTTCCCATGGCAGATCCGCTGTACACCGTCGAAGCCCTGTCCACCGGCGGAGGCCGCGACGGCCACGTCGCCACCGCCGACAAGGCCGTGGACCTGGAGATGGCCCCGCCCACCGAGCTCGGCGGGTCGGGGGAGGGCAACAACCCCGAGCAGCTGTTCGCCGCCGGGTACGCCGCCTGCTTCCACTCCGCACTGCAGAGCGCCGCGCGGATGAAGAAGGTCGCGATCGACGGCTCGTCGGTCGGCGCCCGGGTCTCGCTGGTGCGGTCGGGCGAGGAGAGCATCGACCTGGCGGTGGACCTCGAAGTGGTGATCCCCGGCCTGGAGTCCGAGAAGGCCGACGAGCTGGCCCAGCTCGCCCACGAGCTGTGCCCCTACTCTCGCGCCACCAAGGGCAACATCGCGGTCAGCGTCTCGGTCTCGGACGACTGACGCCTTTGCCCGCATGGCCTGCACTCCCGTTGGTGCATGCGATCGGGGTGGCGGCCGCCTCGTCGTCGTCGTTCTTCCTTCTTGGTCGGTGGCCGGTCAGGCCCGGGTGGGCTGCTCACGGTCGCGGTCCGACTCCCGGGTCGACCGCTCCCGCCGGCGCCAGAGTGGCTCGAGGGAGGCGTCCTCCTCGGCGGTGGCGACCCGGAACGGGTGCTCGGCCGGCGTGGGCAGGCCCTGCGCGCCCTGGCCTCTCGTGGCGCGCAGACTGGCGACCACCGAGACGGCGAGGATGGTCGCGATGACCGCGAGCGAGAGGGCGGTGGGGATGTAGACCACGTCGATCTTGAGCATCATCTTGACGCCCACCCAGATCAGGATCAGCGCCAGGCCGATCTTGAGATAGACGAAGCGGTGGACCAGGTCGGCCAGCAGGAAGTACATCGCCCGCAGCCCCAGGATGGCGAAGGCGTTGGCGGTGAAGACCAGGAACACCTCGTCGGTGACGGCGAAGATGGCGGGGATGGAGTCGACGGCAAAGACGATGTCGGTGGTCTCGATGAGTACCAACACGGCCAGCAGGGGAGTGGCCATGATCGGCCCGCCCTTGCGGACCAGCAGGCGCTGGCCGTGGAAGGCGTCGGTCATGGGGATCAGGCGTCGGAACGCCGCGAGCACGCGGGACTGGTCGGGATTGAGGTGCTCGTCGCGCTGGCGGATCATCCGGACGCCCGTGTACAGGAGGAACGCGGCGAAGAGGTAGAGCACCCACGAGAAGTTGGCGATCAGCACGGCGCCGCCGGCGATGAAGATCCCGCGGAAGACCAGCGCCCCGAGCACGCCCAGGAACAGCACGCGGTGCTGGAACTGTGCCGGGACCGCGAAGTGGGCAAAGATGATGGCCCACACGAAGACGTTGTCCACCGCCAGGGACTTCTCGATGAGGTAGCCGGCGAAGTACTGCTGGCCGAACTCGGCGCCCCACACGGCCCAGATGATCGCGCCGAAGCCCACTCCGAGCGCGATCCAGACGGCCGACCAGGTGGCGGCTTCGCGGACGCCGATGACGTGAGCCTTGCGGTGGGCGACGAGGTCGATCGCCAGCATCAGGACGATGAAGGCCAAGACGGCGAGCCAGAGCCAGAGGGGTGTGTTCATTTGTGGGACCTTTCGATCAGTGGGTGATCGAAGGTCTCTCCCGGCTCCTATCGAGCCCGCTCCGCCGGGTCCGAGGACCGTAGTGACGACGAAGTGTGTGAGGGATACTCCCCTTCTGGTGGCGCAAGGTTAGCGCAGGAATCGGGCGGGCTCAAGGCGCGGTCTGACGCTCGTCCAAGAATGCGCCCATTGTGGGCATTACCTCGGTGAAGTTCCTAAAGAGAGTTTAAGGTGAGGTCGGCCGTCAACGCGCTGTCACGTGTACCCCGCGTCCCACGGCCGACCACGTACGCCACCGAGCGGGCCCGCCGCCCCCTCGCCTGCAGACAGGATCCAGATGACCTCACGCACTACCCGCTCGATCGCCACCGGCGCCGCCGCACTGCTCATCGCCTCCGGGCTGTCGGTGGGCACCAACGCCGCGGTCGCCAGCGCAGCGCCCTCCTCGTGCGCCACCGCCCAGACCGTGACGTTCAACGACCCCTCGACCCTGTGGACCGACTACCACCTCAACAAAGAGGTCGTGGGCGACGGGACCGCGGCGCCCGGCGGCATGGTGACGTTCCGGACGACGGTCAGCGGTGCAGGGGCGCTGGTATCCGGGATCGAGGACTTCCACCCGGCCGGGTTCGAGTTGGTCCAAGCCCGCTCGAGCGTGTGGTACCTGCTCGGCGGTCAGACGTGGACCACCGTCACCAACGACGTGATCCGCGACTCGGCGACCAACTCGGTCCGCTACTCGGGCGCCGGCTGGACCACCGCCGGCAACGCGCGCGCCACTCTCGAGACGACCTACCGCGTCCCCGCAACCGCCACCCCGGGCGACGTGCTCAACACGGGCGCCGCGATGACCCTGGTGCTGGCGAACGGTCGCAAGGTGGCCAACCCCATCAACACCTGCGTGACCATCCGCGAGCCGAACCCGACCGAGGTCGTGACCGGCAGCCTCAACGGGCTGGGCCTGGGCTCGGTGACCTCCGGGTCGACGGCTCTCGGCAACATCGGCGCCGACCCCGCCACGTTCTCGGCCGACCTGATCAACGGGCTCGACCTGGGGCAGCTGATCGGCGCGGCCGCGGGGAGCTGATCTCGCGGTCGGGAACCGCTCTCGCGGGGCGGCGGCGGGGTTGTCGTCGTCACCCTGTTGGGTCTGACCCGGGCGCCGTGTGGCCTGTTCGGCGCGCCGGCGGGCGCTGGCCGGCCTCGCCCGATCTACGGCCGACTAACCGGTAGTACCAGGGGCCGGCTCGCGATACGGCGAGCCGGCCCCGTTGTGTCGGTGGGGCTGAAGATTCGGGGTGCGTGGGGCGGCAGTGGGAAAGTCGGCCCCGCCCGAGGGCGTGACAGAGTGCCTCGGGCGGGACGGGCTGAGGGCGCCGATAATCGGTGGCTACCGTCCGGCGCGACCGCGCCCAGGTCATCCGGGCACCCGGAGCAGAGGTCGAGATAGATGGACCCGGTCGTCGAGTGGTCGCATCTGTGGGTTTTCGGGACACCCCACCTGGGAGAACGTGAGCGGGTGTGACCGCGCGGCGGGTGGTGGCCCGGTGCCGATCACGAGGTGGGTGGCGCGGCCTTTCGGGGCACCGGTTCGCGCCTCGCGGGCCGGGGCATGGGATCGAGCGGTCCCATACGTGGCGTTATGGGCGGGTTCCCCAGCCAGGCGGGGCGGCGGATCCCGTGTCGAGAATCCCGGGGTGTCGGCTACGACGGCGTGGGGTTGGTGAGCCACCACGTGAGGATGCGCTCCACCGGTTCTTCCGTGGAGCCGTCGCCCAGGCGGGGCACGTCGAACCACACCCGCAGTGGTCCGCCGGGCGCGGGGACGTCGACAAACTCGAGCGGCCGCTGCCCCTGGCCGTGCGGTGACCTGTGGCCGGTGTGGCACGAGATGACCGGGACGAACCCCGTCGTGCAGGCCACCTCGGCACCGGGTTCGATCGGGGTCAACACCCGGGTGCCTGAGATCGCCGGGTTCCAGAACGCCGGGTCATCAGGACCGAGAACATCGCTGACGATCTGGAGCATGCCGCGGGGGATCTCGAGCGTTGGCGCGACGTCCTCTGGGTTGGCCGGGGCGGCGGTGGCCGTGGTGGGGCCGAGGGCGGTCGTCGCTGCGGCCACTGCCAGAGCGAGGCCGAGTCGTCGGCGGGTGGTCGATTGCCGATTCCCGGCGTGGTTGATCATGGGCTCACCTTCGCAGAGCTGTCAGCATCGTGAACATGCATGGGCTAGGTTGAGCTTCTTTTCACCGGCACTGGGTTTGCCGCCCGCATTCATTGCGAACCGTTTGCTTCCCGGGACGGTACGTTCCTCGCGTGACGCGTTCTACATGTGACCCCGTCGTCGTCGCAGCTGGACGGCGCCATTCCGTCGGCGTGCGGGACGACGGCACGGTGGTCGCCGCAGGCCGGCCCGGTTCGCCGGAGTGCGCGGTGGACGAGTGGCGCAAGGTGGTGTCCGTAGCTGCCGGCACCGTCCACGCGGCCCGCAACACCGGTCGCTCGCACACCGTCGCCCTCCGGGCGGACGGGACCGTGGCGGCCGTCGGGTGGAACGGTGACGGGCAGTGCGACGTCGCGGCCTGGAGCGGGGTCGTGTCGATCGCCGCCGGATGGCGCCGGACGCTCGGAGTGCTGGGCGACGGGACGGTCACGGCCGTCGGGCGCACCAACGAGGGAGCCTGCGAGGTGGGCGGGTGGCGGGAGATCGTCGCCGTCGCTGCTGGTGATTGGCACTCGGTCGGCCTCCGTTCCGGCGGGACAGTGGTGGCCACGGGGAACACCCTCCGGGGTCAGTGCAAGGTCGCCAGATGGCAGAGAGTCCGCAGTGTCTCTGCGGGATATTTGCACACGGTGGCAGTCACGGAGGACGGACTGGTGCTCGCTGCGGGCGACACCGGGAGCGGCGTTGCCGAGGTGGGACGCTGGCGAGACATCATCGCGGTGGCCGCGGGAAGTCGCCACACCCTCGGCGTGGACGACCGGGGCCGGGTGCTTGCTGCGGGGGACAACACTCGCGGGCAGTGCGACGTGGACGCCTGGCGCGACGTTGTCGCTGTGGCCGCGGGCGCTGAACACAGCCTCGGACTTCGCGCGGACGGGACGGTGCTGTTCGCCGGGAGTAACGCTGACGGCCAGGGCTCGGTGGGGGAGTGGCGACTCGGTAGTGGAGGCGGTTGCTGAGCTGATCGCGGGTGCCCTCGGGGCGGCATCTCAGAGGGGGCACTTGGCACTCCGGGTTTGCCCTGCTCCTGCGCTCAGTGCTTACGGGGCCGAACCCATGAAGCGCCGGCTGACTGCAACTCGGAATCGACTTTATCGAGTTGGCTTTGCGTGACTTACGGATCGATTATTGCTTCGAAGTTGTAGCCCGCTTGTCCTCCTCCTTCGTACGTTCCGATTAGCTCGAACGGTTGTTGCCCGTAGAACTTGCGCGCTTCATCCCATACTTCGCTCGGTGCGTCTTCGATCCGAATGCTCTGCAACTCATCGACCGCTACAAACAGGGAGTTCTCGGCCTCGGGCTGTGATCCTTTGACGACCATGATCCTGAGTTCCTCTGAAATGTGACGTGGGGCAACATGCTAGCGCCCCCGACCCCGAGAGTGGGGCTGTCGGCGACTGGGGGCTGAGCGGACGTGTGACAATGAGTCGACGGATCAAACGGTGTGAATTCTCAGTTTCACGGTTTGTGTTGTCTTCCGAATGCCCGCGCAGCTTCGGACACGTGTACCAACCCAAGGGTCGGATGTAGCGGCGGCGGGCGCAGCAGTAAGCACTATCACTAGGCAGGCGGCGGTCGGTAGGCGGCAGAACGTCTCTCAGCGAAACCCGGGGTGTCGGTCGGTACGCTCCAACGGTCGCAGGCCATGTGCTGCACCGCGATCGGGCCGTGACCGCCCGGTTCGGCGACCAGAGACGCTCGGCAGCAACCGAGCGTGGGAGAAACGGACATCGATGTGATCACCCTTGCCGCGGCGCCACCGATCGACCCTTCGGCCGACTACAGCGGGTTCATCGGGTGGGTACTGAACCTCATGGAGACGCTGGGCGAGCTCGGCGTGGGGCTGGCGGTCCTACTCGAGACGTTCGTGCCACCGATCCCGTCCGAGGCGGTGCTGCCCGGTGCCGGGTTCCTCGCCTACGAGGGGCGGATGAGTTTGACCCTCGCCTGGGCGGCGGCCACCACGGGCGCGCTGCTCGGAGCGTGGATCTGGTACGCCGTCGGGTCCGCGCTCGGCCGCGACCGCACCAGGCGCCTGGTGGGCAGGATCCCGCTGCTCGACCACGAGGACTTCGACCAGTCGGAGGCCTTCTTCCAACGGTGGGGCGGCGTGGCCGTGCTCCTGGGGCGCTGCGTCCCCCTGGTGCGCTCGTTCGTCTCCATACCCGCAGGGATCAGCCGGATGCCCGTCCTGCGATTCACCGCGTACACCTTCATCGGATCCGGGGTGTGGAACGCGATCTGGATAGGCGCCGGGTTCGCCTTTGGCCCGGCGATCAAGCCCGCCCTGGAACGGTGGAGTGGAATGCTGTCCAACGCGGTGCTGGCGATCATCGCGGCCCTGGTGGTCTGGTTTGTGGTCAAGCGAGTGCGGCGGCTCATGAAGCGGCGACGCGCTGTCAGCGTGCAGTGAGCGCGACCGCCCCGCGTCAGCCGCTCGAGCGGATGGCCGCCTTAGCCTGGTGCCGCTCCCGGGACACGACGAGCAATGGAGACGCCCACTCCTCGAGTGGTCACATCTGACGGCTTCGCCGGCACGCCACCTGGGAGAACGCGATCAGAAGTGACCACTCGACGGGTAGCGGGCCGTGCAGGCACGATCGGGCGGGGGCATTGTGGACGTCATGCCAGCCGACTCCAGCCCCACCGCACCCAGCCCCAGCCCCACCGCAGCCG
>NZ_JADDKI010000059.1:0-1066 GCF_015356725.1 Dietzia sp. SYD-A1 | reverse complement strand
CCGCTCCACCCGTCCTGCCGTAGGCTCGCCGCGAGTTGGGCTCCGGCATGGCTGGCACCGATGATGAGGGCTCGCTGCGATGTCATGTGCCGGATTTCGGGGTGAGGCGCACCATCATCTTGCTGATGCCGCGAACGAAGTTGGACTGCACGTACTCGGGTTCGCCGACGACCTCGATGTTCTCGAAGCGGGGGAGCAGCTCTTCCCAGAGGATCCGCAGCTGCATTTCGGCCAGTCGGTTGCCCATGCACCGGTGTACGCCGAACCCGAAGGAGATGTGGTTGCGGACGTTGGCCCGGTCGATGATGAAGTCATCGGGCCGCTCGAACACACGCTCGTCGCGGTTGCCTGAGGCGTACCACATCACGACCTTGTCACCCTTACGGATGAACTGACCGTTCAAGATAGTGTCAGTCTTGGCGATTCGGCGCATGTAGGCCAGCGGCGTTTGCCACCGGATTATCTCGGAGACCATGTTGGGGATCAGGTCAGGGTTGGACTTGAGCTTTTCGAACTGGTCTGGGAACCGGTTCAGCGCCAGAACGCCACCACTCATCGAGTTCCGGGTCGTATCGTTCCCTCCGACGATCAACAGCACAAAGTTGCCCATGAATTCCATCGGGCGGTCGATCAGATCCTTGGTGTTCTCGTTGCTCTGCAGCATGGTGACCAGGTCGAAACCGGGTTCCTCCCCCTCTGCTAACCGAGCCTTCTTGTCGTACCACAGAGAACTCAGACCGCTCGCCATCTCGCGCATTCCGTCGAACGACTCGTCGAGGTCCGCAGGACCACCGTTCGCTTCCTCGAACGAAGTTGCAATATCTGACCAGTACACGAGTTTGCGACGTTCCTCGTAGGGGAAGTCCAAGAGCGTCGCGAGCATTCGAGCTGTCAGTTCGATCGAGACAGTCTGGACCCAGTCGAACGGCTGATTCACCGGCAAGTCGTCTAGTACCTCGCGAACCCGAGACCGAATGAGCGTCTCCATCTCGCGCAGGTTCTTAGGCGCCACCACCCCCTGCACAGCTGCTCGCTGCAAGTCGTGACGCGGTGGGTCCATCGCGAT
>NZ_JADDKI010000582.1:0-2143 GCF_015356725.1 Dietzia sp. SYD-A1 | reverse complement strand
CCTCGCGTCTGGCGGCGGGCGCCGTCCACCCCTGCCCCGGCGAGGTGGACGTGGAGGAGACCGCGGTGACGGCCCTGGTCGCCGCGACGGTGGGCCGCAAGTCCGACCGCCGACGCGTCACCGTGGACACCGACGGGGCCACGGTGTGGGCGGATCCCGGCCTGCTGGAGCGCGTCCTGGGGAACCTGCTGGACAACGCGCTGCGGCACGCCCCGGAGTCCGCGGTCCGGTTGACCGCGCGCACGTTGTGGGATGCCGGCCGCGCCCGCACGCTCATCGCGGTGGCGGACGACGGCGAGGGGATCGCCGCCCCGTCACGGGATGCGGTCCTGCACTCGTTCCACCGGGAAGGCGACACCAATGCCTCCTCCGGGATCGGCCTGGGGCTCTCGGTGGTCCGGGGCTTCGTGGAGGCGATGGGCGGCACCGTGTCGATCGACGAGACCCCGGGCGGCGGCACCACGGTGGAAGTGGACCTGCCCGCCTGCCGCGACACCGAGAGTGAAATCGCCAGCGAGGGTGAGTCCGGATGAGCCCGACCGTGCTCGTGGTGGACGACGACGCCCAGCTCCTGCGCGCCCTGCGCATCAACTTCCGGGCGCGGGGCATGACCGTGGTGACCGCGGAGACGGGGGCCGAGGCGCTGTCCCGCGCGGCCGACTGCGACCCCGACCTGATCATCCTGGACCTGGGACTGCCGGACTTCGACGGGATCCAGGTGCTCCACGGTCTGCAGGGGTGGTCGCGGGCCCCGGTCCTGGTCCTGTCCGCGCGCCCCGACTCCTCCGACAAGGTCCAGGCCCTGGACGCGGGCGCCGACGACTACGTGACCAAGCCGTTCGCCATGGACGAGTTCTTCGCCCGCGTCCGCGCCGCCCTGCGCCGAGCGAGCAGGGCGGACTCGCCGGGCCAGGCGATGGTCGAAACCCCCGGGTTCACCATCGACTTCCGCACCTCCACGGTGACCCGCCACGGCCAGACGCTGCACCTCACCCCCACCGAGTGGGGTGTGCTGGAGATCCTCGCGCGCAACCCCGGCAGGCTGGTCACCCAGCAGGAGATCCTCCGCGCGGTCTGGGGCGAGGGGTACCAGAAGGAGACCCACTACCTGCGCGTCTACATGGCCCAGCTGCGCCGCAAGCTCGAGGACGACTCGGCCGCCCCCCGGCACCTGGTCACCGAGCCCGGGCGCGGGTACCGGTTCGTGCCGTGAGCCCCGGCCCCACCAGCGCCCCACCGCATCTCACCGTTCCTCCGGTCCCTGCGCAGAACGGTCATTACGCTTCCTGACATGAGTCAAGCTGCGTCGCTCCTGCGGGTCGGGATCGCTTATGTCATCGCCATCGGCGCCGGGTTGGCGTGGCTGCTGTGGGGGCCGGGCACCGGCCAGCTGTTGCTCGACGGTCTGATCGCCGATCTCATCGCGACCCTCGTCATCTTTGCTTTCAGCCGCTTCTACGGGAACTCCACGTTCTACGACGCCTATTGGTCGGTCATCCCGCCGCTGCTGGCGTTCTACTGGTGGATCGCGGCCGACGCGGGCGTGAACGACGTCCGCTGGTGGCTCATGATGACCGTCCTGCTGGCCTGGGCGGTGCGCCTGACCCTCAACTGGATCCGCACCTTCCCCGGCATGCACCACGAGGACTGGCGCTACCCGATGGTCCGCGAGCGGGCCGGGCGGTTCGAGTTCGTGGCCGACCTCATGGGCATCCACGTCTTCCCGACCCTGCAGGTCTTCGCCGGGCTCATCCCCGTCTACGTGGTGGCGACCCGCGCCGGTGAGCCGCTCGGCTGGCTCGACTTCGTGGCCTTCGGCGTCGGCCTGGCCGCGCTGGCCCTCGAGACCGTCGCCGACCTCCAGATGCACCGCTTCATCGCCACGCGCACTCCCGGGCAGGTCATGGACACCGGCGTGTGGTCGTGGTCCCGGCACCCCAACTACTTCGGCGAGTGCGGCATCTGGTTCTCCATGGGCCTGTTCGGGCTCGCGGCCTGGCCCGGCGCATGGTGGGTCTTGGTGGGCACCGCTGCCATGGTGACGATGTTCCTGGCCGTGAGCATCCCGATGATGGAGCAGCGGAGCCTCGAGCGGCGGCCCGAGTACACGCGCGTGGTGGAGCGGGTGTCGCTGTTCATCCCC
>NZ_JADDKI010000581.1:0-900 GCF_015356725.1 Dietzia sp. SYD-A1 | reverse complement strand
GGCGCCGCGCTGCGACTCCGGTTGGCCGACCACCGCAGTGCCCAGGCGCTGGTCCGGGGGGCGGCGCCCGTGATCGAGGAGGTCGCCGACGCCGCCGTCGGCACCGTGCTGGAGGATCTGGGCGGGTTCGCGCCGATACTGGACCTGGCCAGCTGTCACCACGAGAACTCCGATGCCAGGCTCTTCGCCAGCTGAGGACACGATGGAAGGGGAACGCACATGACCGAGGGACGAGGCGTGCTGCGCATCGGGATCGGCGGGCCCGTGGGCTCGGGCAAGACCGCGCTGATCGAGGCTCTGGTGCCGCTGCTCATCGAGCGCGGTCGGGCGCCCGCGGTGATCACCAACGACATCTACACCCAGGAGGACGCGGAGCACGTCCGCCGCACGTTGGCCGGCGTCCTCGACCCCGCCAAGGTCGTGGGCGTGGAGACCGGGTCGTGCCCCCACACCGCGGTCCGCGACGACCCCACCATGAACCTGGCGGTGGGCGCCGAGATGCTCGAGGAGCACCCGGACGTCGACACCCTGATCTTCGAATCCGGCGGGGACAATCTCACCCTGACGTTCTCGCCCGCGCTGGTGGACCTGTTCCTCTTCGTCCTGGACACCGCCGAGGGCGAGAAGATGCCGCGGAAACGCGGACCCGGCATCACGGAGTGTGACCTTCTGGTGATCAACAAGATCGACATCGCCCAGTACGTGCGGTGCGACCTGGGGGTGATGAGCTCCGACGCCGACCGCGTGCGCTCCGGCAAGCCGGTCGTGCTGACCGACTGCCTCAGCGGCACCGGGGTCGACGAGGTGCTGGACTACTTCGAGTCGCGTCGCGCGGACCTGCTGCCGAGCGCGTGACCGGACCGGTGTCCCGGGCCGACCGGCTGGCGCGCGCGGCCGACC
>NZ_JADDKI010000580.1:0-1281 GCF_015356725.1 Dietzia sp. SYD-A1 | reverse complement strand
GATCCACTCCGGTCAGCTTCACGACCGGATCAATGCACTCTGATTCCGGAAGGGCCATCAAACCGCCGGCGGCAGCGAAGAGCATGGACATCGCCTTGGCCTGGTCGATGAAGCCATTGAGAAGCGTCCGAAGATCCTCCCCCACGAACACCGAATACACGGCGCCGATCTGGCGGGCGGTGTCGAAGGCTCCCTCCACAGACGAGAACTCGCCGTAGCGGCCAACTGAAGCTAGTGAACGGATCTCAGCAATGAATACACCACAACAGCGATTGCACATTTCAGCAGCGTCGGGATCAAGATGTAGGGACATCAGAATTCTCCCTCGGGAAGGTATTCACGAACTGAACTGATGGCATGCTCTGAGACTTCACACGCATCTTTTAACACTTTCCCTCTGAAAGAATTTAGTGGGTCAATGAGGTTAACGTTTAAGATAACTGCACCCCGATCTGTGAAGAGCACGTGATAGCAGGTGGTATTGCTTTCGTCTCCCCTATCTCTGGCCCTGAGCCCAACCCTCCCCACAACTCTCGCTGTGGGATTCATTTCCACGAGCCCCGTGTCTTCGAGGAATTCCTGCTTTGACCTCCAGGTTCCGATGACGCCCAATAAGACCTCACCGTTTTTCCAGGCACAGGAGAACAGTTCGCCCGGTCGGTGATTACGCAACTGCTCTGACGGTTCGACCGGCCCGCCGACGCCCTCCTCCACCGCTTCGATGGGGATCTCGGCGCACGGGTCGAAAAGTGGTGGCCGCTGCTCAATCGGCAGGTCCCAGGGGTTGCCCGGCTCCTCGGTGACTGCTGAGCTCGTCGTCGCCCTGTCGCCGTCTTGACCCACTCCGCACGCGGACACCACCGCGAACGCGGCGAACGCGGCGACTGCTCGCCTTATCGTCCTCACGATCTATGCTCCCCTTATCGTCCTCACGATCTGTTTGACGCCCCGGCCGGACGGACGGTTCCACCCCATTCATCGCGGCCACTCCGGAGACCAACCCGGCACTGGAACCGCCCGCCTGACACGCGCCGTCGTACCAGGCAAGGGCACACGAGCCGGGACAGGGGGACCCGGTGGGATATTCGGTTGCTGCAGGGAGTCGATAGGACACCGGTGGCGCGACGACGGCGAGCCGCGATCGAATCCTCCATCGGCGAGAAGTTCGGCGAACTGGTCTACGAATCGCTGACCGAACACCACGCCTGCTGCTCCGGCAGTACCACTAGGAGCATGGGTCAGTAATGGCTCGAAGCGCGCCGAGAGTACGGCGGAGTGCGT
>NZ_JADDKI010000579.1:0-14389 GCF_015356725.1 Dietzia sp. SYD-A1 | reverse complement strand
GGGGTGGGCATCCCCACCAGGTCGAGGGCCGGCGCGTTCGGGACGCACATGTGGAGTCGCCGGTGGTCCTCGGACATCGAGTCCGGTGCGACCCGCGGCGAGGTGTCCCTCGGCCGCAGGGATGCGCGCGAGGGACGGGTGCTCTCGCTCGAGCACTCGGGCCGGATCGTGCGATGCGACGTCGACGGAAGCCAAGCGGACCCGTTCACGGTGGAGTTCGAGTTCTCCCCGCTCGACACCACGGACACCGAGGCGTTGCGGGTGGCGCTCCGGGGCGAGGACGGGGGAGTTCTGCGCGCGCTCGCCGGTGAGTTCTCCGACACCGTCGGGTTCCTGCTGCTCCCGGCGGTCCACGGTGCCACCCGGTTCACGTGCCGCTGTCCGGTGCAACCCGGCCCCTGCCGGCATGTCCTGTCCGCCGCCCACGTCCTGGTGGAGTGGTGGGACGCCACACCCGAGGTGATGTTCGCACTCCGGGGACTGAGCGCCGAGGCGGTCGGCGCGGTGCTGGGAGGGCACGCCGAGGGGGACTCCGGCACGATCGCGTTCGATGTGGAGGACGGCCTGTGGGGGCGTGATCCGCTGCTCCCCGCGCTTCCCACACCGGCCCCGGCAGGTCTCGAGGACCTGCTCGACGCGCCGGTCACCAGGAGACTCGCCGCCGCGGCGACCGGGGACCCGCTCGAGCAGTTGCGTGTGGTGGCCGACCTCGAGGACTTCCTCGATGCCTTCACCCGGTACCGGTACCCGTGATCGGCGCACCCGGGGTGCATCCCGAGGAGACCGTGTCGGAGCGTCGACCTACGATGCGGCCATGGACAGGCGACGGGGCGGCGGCATGATCCGATTCCTTCATTCGGCGGACTGGCAGTTGGGGATGACCCGGCGATTTCTCGGTACGGAGTCGCAGGCGGTGTACACCGCGGACCGTCTCGCCGCGGTGGCGTCGCTGGGGGATCTGGCCGTCGAGCACGGCGCCGAGTTCGTCGTCGTCGCCGGTGACGCGTTCGAGGACAACGCGGTCCCCCGCTCGATCGTGCTCCGTGCCGCGGAGGTTCTCGCCGCCTTCCCCGTGCCGGTGCTGATCCTTCCCGGAAACCACGACCCGCTCGACGTCTCCTCGGTCCTGCGGTGTCGGGACTTCTCATCGGCGGTGGAGGGCGGGGCCGTCACCGTCCTCTGCGACTCCGACCCCGTCGAGGTGCGTCCCGGAATCGAGGTGGTGGGGGTCCCGTGGACCTCGAAACGCCCGGATCCCGCCCGGCTTCCCGCTCTTCTCGGCGACCTCGAACCGACGGACAACCTGAGAGTGCTCGTCGCACACGGCGGTACCGATGAGGTCTACGGCGGAGACTCACCGTCCGTCGAGGCCATCCGCGTCGCGGACCTCGAGGCCGCCGTCGGGTCGGGTCTGGTCGACTACGTGGCGCTCGGCGACAGGCATTCCGTCACCCGTGTGGGGGCAGGCGACCGGATCTGGTACCCGGGCAGCCCGGAGACCACGGCCTTCGATGATGTGGAGAAGGCGTCCGGTCATGCACTCCTCGTCGAGCTCGGGGCGGAGGGGTCGACCGGTGGCACGGGCAGTTGCCTGGTCACACCGGTGCGGACCGGGCGATGGTCGTTTCTCGCGATCACCGCGGAAATCGAGACCGACTCGGACCTCGACGCGCTCGCCGAGGGCATCGAGGCCGTACGGGACAAACCCAGGACGGTCCTCAAACTGGGTCTCACCGGGACCGTGGACGTGGCCCTGCGCGCCAGGATCGACGATCTCCTGGAGACGTGGGCGGAATTGTTCGCGGCGGCCTACCTGCGGGAGCGGCTCACGCATCTCGTGGTCCGCGCCGACGACTCGGACTTTGCCGGGATGGTCGACGGTTACGCCGAGCGTGCCGTGCAGGACCTCGTGGGGTTGGCGGCTTCGGACGGATCGGACTCCGAGGACGCGGGCAACGCTCTCAGTCTGCTCCACCGGCTCGTGGACGGAGGCAACCGATGATCCTGCACCGACTCCGTGTCGAGGACTTCCGTGGGGTGGCCCGGGAGGAGGTGCAGGTGCCCCCTCGCGGTGTGTTCGTGATCGAGGGCCCCAACGAGTCCGGGAAGACGAGCCTCATGGACGCGCTGGAGATGCTCCTCGAACACAAGGCGTCCTCCGGGCGGGCGGAGATCAAGGCGGCCAGCCCGGTGGGCCGTGACGTTCCGGTGGTGGTGGAGGCGGAATTCACCGTGGACCGCGAGCGGATGCGGTACCGCAAGGAGTTCGTCCGCGGAAAGCGCACCACGCTCGAGTTCCCCGAGTCGGCGAAGGTGGCACTGACGGGCGACGACGCCCACGACTACGTGCGGGACGTCCTCGACCGCAGGGTCGACAGGTCTCTGTGGAGGGCTCTCCGCATCGCCCAGGACGAACCCATCGGCCAGGTGGAGGCGGGCAAGGGGATGGAGTCGCTGAGGCGAGCCCTGGACACCGCAGCCGGTGGCGCCGATCCCACCGGCGACGACACCCTGCTCACGCGGGTCGCCGAGGAGCGTCACCGCTATCTCACGGCGCGACGGGGAGAACCGACCGGTGACCTCGCGCGGTCCGAGACCAGGCTCACTGACGCACGGTCCGCCCTGGCCGAGGCCAGGGCGAGACTGGCCGAGCTCGATGCCGCGGTGACCGAACACGCCCACCACTCGGCCGTCCACGCCAGCCGTCGTTCCTCCCTCGAGGCCGTCGAGCTGGAGGTGGCGCGATTGGAGGAGTCGGGACGGTCGGTGGACCGGTTACGGGAGGCACTGAGAGCTGCGGAGGCCGAGGTCGACCGCGCCGCGGCCGCGTACGATGCGGCGACCCGGCTCCAGCGGGAGCGCGCGAGCCTCATCGCGCTCCGCGGGGAGGCGGTGATCCGGGAAACCGAGCTGCGCGATGCCACCGAGGATGCGGCGCGGCGACTGGAGCCGGCCGAGAGCAGGGCGAGCGAGGCGCGAGCTGCCCTGGAGGCGGCCGAGGAACGGGTCACCAGAGCTCGCAGACTGGCCGACGCGGATCGGGACGCTCGCGAGCAGGCTCGGCGTCGCGCGGACCTGTCGGGCCTCGATTCTCTTCTCGAGACCCTCGGTTCTGTCGGGCGGGAGCTCGCCGCTACCGAGGCAGAGCTCGCGGCCATCGACCTCCCCGGCGGCACCGTCGACCGGATCCGCGCCGCGGAGGCATCCTTACGCGAAGCCGTGGTCCGGAGCGCGGCCAGCGCCCCGACGGTGACAGTTGCCGGCGAGGGGACGGCCCGCATCGGCGAGGAGACGATCGATGCGTCCGTGGGCTGGGAGCGCGAGATCGTCGAGGACACCGTGTTCCGGGTGGGAACGGTGTCGCTGACCGTCGTCCCCGCCGGGGACACCGACGCCGTCCGCCGCGCGGAGTCGACGGCCAGGGCCCGCCTCGAAGAGTTACTGCTCGATTGTGGCTGCGCTTCGCTCGCCGAGGCGGAGACGCGCGAACGACGGGCCGAGGGACTCCGGGCCGACCTCGCGGCGCACCGGCGACGCAGGGCCGACCTGCTCAACGGGGACACCCCCGAAGACCTGGCCCGACGTCGGGAGGCCCTCGCCGCGGCGGTGGCGTCTCATGAGGATGCGCCTGCGGACTCGACCGACGGCCCCACAGGCGCCGGTGAACCGGGCGACGGCGGTTCACCGGATCCGGTCGCGGAGGCGGCAACGGCGGAGGAGGAACTGAGCAGGTGTCGCGCGGAGGACCGGTCCGCGGCTGCTGAGGCCCAGACCCTGAGGACCGATCTCGCCACCCGGGGTGCGTTGGCCGCGGAGGCGGCGGAGCGGCTCCGGGATTCCGAGGAGGCACTCGCCGCCGCGCGGGCCGTCACGCCCGACGACGATCTCGAAGCCGACACGGACAGGACCGGACAGGAGGCGGATGCCCGACGCGAGGCCGCGCGGGAGGCGCGAGCACGGTTGGACGAGGCTCTCGCCGAGGCACCCCCGGAACTCCTCGACAACGCACGGGCCTCGCTGGCCGCGCTCGTCGCTGAGGAACGGGAGAGTGCGTCGGCGGTGGCCACCGCGCTCGGTCGGGTCAACGCCATCAGTGACCAGGGGCGGCTCGGAGACGTCGCGGTGGCCGAGCGTGAGGTCGACGCCGCGGAGAGGGAGAACGCCGCGTTGTGGCGCAGGGCGCGCGCGGCCGACCTCCTCCACCGAACCCTCGAACGGCGTCGGTCCGAGGCGCTCCGGGCATACCAGGAGCCGTTCCACCGCGCGGTGGTCGAGCTCGGTCGACTTGTCTACGGGCCCGATTTCGACGTTCGGCTGGGGGAGGACCTCACCATTCTCAGTCGGAGGATCGGGGACGTCTCCGTGGATTACGACTCCCTGTCAGGTGGGGCCAGGGAGCAGCTGGCGGTGATCGTGCGGATCGCCTGCGCCCGGCTCGTCGGAGACAACGGAGTCCCGGTGTTTCTCGATGACACCATGGGTTACACGGATCCGTCCCGGCGCCTCACGATGGGAGCGGTCATCGCCGCGGCGGCGTCGACCTCTCAGGTCATCGTCCTCACCTGCGACCGCTCACGATTCGCGGGTGTCGGTGGCGCGCGTACCCACGTGATGCGGGGGGCGGGATCGGCCACCGAGTGAGAGCGGTGAACTTCGGCCGACGCTGGACCGGTGGCTGCAGGTCCGGGCGGTGGGTGGTCGTGCTGTAATAGCCCCATGAGCGAGACACGCTGGTTGACCGACGAAGAGCAGTGCATGTGGCGCCGGTACAGGGAAGTCAATCAGTTGCTCGACCTCGCGATCGAACGCCAGCTCCAGCGCGACGCGTCGATGTCCCAGTCCGACTACGCGGTGTTGGTCAGTCTCAGCGAGGCGGACGGGCGGGGTCTGCGCGCCCGGGACCTGGGAGCTGCTCTGGGGTGGGATCGCAGCCGCGTGTCACATCAGGTCCGGCGGATGGAAGCCCGGGGACTGGTCGCCAAGGGCGAATGCGCCGAGGACGGCCGGGGCACGATCGTCACCCTGACCGCCGCCGGAGCGGAGGCGATCGCCCGGGTGGCCCCGATGCACGTGGAGAAGGTCCGGGAGCTTCTCATCGACGTTCTCACGAAGGACGAGATCGGCACACTGACCGGCATCTTCGAGCGGGTGGTCGCACGCATCGGTGAGGTCGACGGGATCACCCTGCCCCGCTGAGCAGGCTACGCCGACCCCGCCGATCGGGTAGCCGGTGGACGCCGGTTCGAACAGACAGCGGGGCCCGGGCTGATATGCCCGGGCCCCGCTGTCGTGGTGCCCCCGAGAGGAATCGAACCTCTGACCTTTGGTACCGGAAACCAACGCTCTATCCCCTGAGCTACGAGGGCGGGATACCGGCCCCACGGGGCCGGAGGCTGACCACCGGGCGACTCCATCGAACCGCCCTGCTGAACAGCGAGACCGATCGTAGCACCGGGGTGCTCCCTGGCCCGCATCGGCCCCGTATCGGTACCGCGAGTGTCGGCCGCCCGGGCACCAGCCGGTGTCCGATTCCACTGCCGACGTGCTGACACCTAGGATAGGAAGACGTGACTCCTGCCGACCTCGCCGCCGTCATCCGTGCCGCGCTACTGACCGTTCTCTCCGAGCGCGGAGCCGACATCTCGGTGGTGCCGGACACGGTGACCGTCGAACGTCCGCGCAATCCGGACCACGGTGACTACGCGACCAACGTCGCACTGCAGTTGGCGAAGAAGGTCGGCGCCGCGCCGCGGGAGCTGGCCCAGGAGATCGCCACCGCGCTCGCCGCGGATCCCGGCGTGGCGTCGGCGGAGATCGCCGGTCCCGGATTCCTCAACATCCGCCTCGACTCCGGAGCCCAGGGGGCGCTCGTGGCCTCGGTCATCGAGCAGGGTGAGTCGTACGGCACCGGCGAGGCGATGGCCGGCCGCCGGGTGAACCTCGAGTTCGTCTCGGCGAACCCGACCGGCCCCATCCACCTGGGCGGCACGCGGTGGGCGGCGGTCGGTGACGCCCTCGGGCGCGTCCTCGAGGCGTCCGGCGCGCAGGTGACGCGCGAGTACTACTTCAACGATCACGGTGCCCAGATCGACCGGTTCAGCCGGTCACTGCTCGCCGCCGCCCGCGGCGACGCGACGCCGGAGGACGGGTACGCGGGTGCGTACATCGAGGACATCGCCGCGCGCGTGGTCGCCGACCACCCGGACGTGCTCCAGCAGCCGGAGGACGAGGCCCTGGAGACCTTCCGGGCTACCGGTGTCGACCTGATGTTCACGCACATCAAGGCCTCGCTCGCCGAGTTCGGCACGGTCTTCGACGTCTACACCCACGAGAACTCCATGTTCACCTCCGGTGCCGTGGACCGGGCGATCGAGGTGCTCAAGGGCAACGGCAACCTGTACGAGTCCGAGGGCGCCTGGTGGCTCCGCTCCACGGACTTCGGTGACGACAAGGACCGCGTGGTCCTCAAGTCCGACGGCAACGCGGCCTACATCGCCGGCGATATCGCGTACTTCCTCGACAAGCGGGACCGCGGGTTCGACCTGTGCATCTACATGCTCGGCGCCGACCACCACGGGTACATCGCACGGCTCAAGGCAGCGGCGGCGGCGCTCGGCGACGATCCCGCGGCGATCGAGGTCCTCATCGGTCAGATGGTCAGCCTCGTACGGGACGGTGTCCCGGTCAAGATGAGCAAGCGCGCGGGGACGGTGATCACGCTCGACGACCTGGTGGAGGCGATCGGCGTCGATGCCGCGCGGTACGCGCTCATCCGCTCCTCGGTGGACCAGACCATGGACATCGATCTGCAACTGTGGGCGTCGGCGACCAACGACAACCCGGTCTTCTACGTCCAATACGCGCACGCCCGCCTGTGCTCCCTGGCCCGGAACGCGGCCGACCTGGGGGTCACGACCGACGCGGCCGACCTCGCGCTCCTGGTCGAGGACCGCGAGGGTGCCCTCATCAGGACCATCGGTGAGTTCCCCAGGGTCGTGGCGAGTGCCGCCGAACTGCGGGAGCCGCACAGGGTCGCCAGGTATCTGGAGGAGCTCGCGGGTGCCTACCACCGCTTCTACGACACGTGTCGTGTCCTGCCGATGGGTGACGAGGAGCCCGGCCCGCTCCACGCCGCCCGGCTCGCGCTCAGCACGGCCACCCGGCAGACCCTGGCCAACGGCCTGCGGCTGATCGGCGTCACCGCCCCGGAGAAGATGTGAGCGCGCACCCGGCCGGGTCCCGACACGAGTTCCCGCACGCGCCCGGTATCGGGGAGCGTCCCACCGACGCGGGGCGGGTCATGGCCCTGGACCCGGCGGTCTGGCCGCGCGGCGCGGGTCGACGCGACGACGGTGTGGTGGAGTTCGCCGGGGTGGCCGCGGATGACCTGGCGGCCGAGTACGGGACCCCGTTGTTCGTGATCGACGAGGACGATTTCCGCTCCCGGTGCCGCGAGATGGCGGAGGCCTTCGGTGGCGCGGACCGGGTCCATTACGCGTCCAAGGCGTTCCTCTGTACCGAGGTGGCGCGCTGGGTGGCGGAGGAGGGACTGAGCCTCGACGTCGCCTCGGGTGGCGAGCTCGCGGTGGCCCTGCGCGCCGACTTCCCGCCCGCCCGGATCACGGTGCACGGCAACAACAAGTCCGCCGACGAACTGCGGCTCGCCGTCCGCAGCGGGGTCGGGCACGTCGTCCTCGACTCGATGTCCGAGATCGCGCTCCTGGATCGCATCGCCGCCGAGGAGGGGGTGGTCCAGGACGTCTTCATCCGGGTGACGGTGGGCGTCGAGGCGCATACCCACGAGTTCATCGCCACCGCGCACGAGGACCAGAAGTTCGGGTTCTCGCTCGCGGGCGGCGCGGCCATGGCCGCCGTCCGCGGGGTGTTCGACGCACCGCACATCCGGCTCACCGGACTCCACAGCCACATCGGCTCCCAGATCTTCGACGTCGACGGCTTCGAACTCGCCGCGCGTCGCGTGATCGGGCTCCTGCGCGACATCGTCGACGAGTTCGGGGCCGAACGCACGGCCCAGCTCGATCATCTCGACCTGGGTGGCGGCCTGGGCATCAGCTACGTCCCGACCGACGACCCGCCCCCGGTGGCGCACCTGGCCACCGCACTGAGGGAGATCGTCGACGGGTTCTCGGCGGACGTCGGGCTCGCGCCCCCCACGTTGGTCGTCGAACCCGGCCGCGCGATCGCCGGACCCGGCACGGTCACCCTGTACGAGGTCGGCGTGGTCAAGGACGTCGACCTCGCCGGCGGGGAGAGACGTCGGTACATCAGCGTCGACGGCGGGATGAGCGACAACATCCGGACCGCGCTCTACGACGCCGAGTACGACGCCCGCCTGGTGGGCCGCGCGTCGACCGCCGCCCCCGTCGTGGCCAGACTCGTGGGCAAACACTGCGAGAGCGGTGACGTGGTGGTCCGCGACCTGTGGATGCCAGAGGACACCGGGGCAGGGGATCTGGTGGCCGTCGCGGCGACCGGCGCCTACTGCTATTCGATGTCCAGTCGGTACAACCTGATCGGCCGGCCCGCTGTGGTCGCGGTCCGTGACGGACGGGCACGCCTGGTGCTCCGGCGTGAAACCCTGGACGATCTGACGAGCCTGGAGGTGGGACAGTGAGCGACGCAACGGCGTCAGGCGTGCGACCCGTGGGGGTGGCTGTGCTCGGAATGGGCACCGTCGGTACCGAGGTCATCCGCTACATGACGGAGAACGCGGAGGCGCTCGCCTCCCGGATCGGGGCTCCGCTCGTCCTGCGGGGTGTCGCGGTGCGCGACCTGTCCCGCGACCGCGGGATCGACCCCGAGCTGCTGACGGCGGATCCGTCCTCGCTCGTCTCGCGGGACGACGTCGACGTCGTCGTGGAACTGATGGGCGGTATCGACGTACCGCGTCCCCTGCTGCTGGAGGCGCTCGGGAACGGCAAGGCCGTGGTCACCGCCAACAAGGCCCTGCTCGCCGAGTACACCGACGAACTGGCGGAGGCGGCGGACTCGACCCGCTCCGACCTGTACTTCGAGGCGGCCGTGGCCGGCGCGATCCCGGTGATCGGGCCTCTGCGGCGTTCCATGGCGGGTGACCAGGTCCAGCGGGTCCTCGGGATCGTCAACGGGACGACCAACTACATCCTCTCCGCGATGGGGTCCACGGGCGCCGACTACGCCGAGACCCTCGCCGAGGCCTCCCGGCTCGGATACGCGGAGGCCGACCCCACGGCGGACGTCGAGGGATACGACGCGGCGGCCAAGGCCGCGATCCTGGCCTCGATCGCGTTCCACAGCCGCGTCACGGCGGGCGACGTCTACCGGGAGGGCATCTCCCGGATCACGCCCGACGATTTCGCGTCGGCCCGCGACATGGACTGCACGATCAAACTCCTGGCGATCTGCGAGAAGCTGCAGCGGGAGGACGGCAGCGAGGCCGTCTCGGCGCGCGTCTACCCGGCGCTGCTGCCCGACAGCCATCCGCTCGCCACCGTCAACGGCGCCTTCAACGCAGTCGTGGTCGAGGCGGAGGCGGCAGGTCGGCTCATGTTCTACGGGCAGGGTGCCGGTGGATCCCCGACCGCGTCCGCCGTCCTCGGGGACATGGTCGCCGCGGCCCGGAACAAGGTCGACGCGGGCCGGGCGCCGGGGGAGTCGACGTACGCGGCGCTGCCGGTGGCGTCGATGGACGAGGTCTCCACCCGCTATCACGTACGGATGCGTGTGGCCGACAAGCCCGGCGTCCTGGCTCTGGTCGCCGCCGAGTTCTCGCGCCACGGGGTGTCCATCGCCCAGGTCCGGCAGACCGAGGTCGAGTTCCCCGAGTCCGAGCTGGACGATGCCGAGCCCACCGCGGAGCTCACCGTCCTGACCCACCGAGCCTCGGAGCGCGCGCTCGCGGACACGGTGGCAGCGCTCTCAGACCAGGACGCGGTCTCGGTCATCACCAGCGTCATCCGACTCGAGGGAGTGGACACAGAATGAGCAGCACCCATCAGCCAGTTCACCACCGCTGGCCCGGTCTCATCGAGGCCTACCGCGACCGGCTCCCGATCGGAGACACCTGGGAGACGGTGACGCTCTTCGAGGGCGGGACCCCGCTCCTGCCGGCCCCCTACCTCTCCGGGGTGACCGGGTGCGAGGTGTACCTCAAGGTGGAGGGCCTCAACCCGACGGGCTCGTTCAAGGACCGCGGGATGACGATGGCCGTCACCGACGCCAGGGCGCGCGGTCAGAAGGCGGTGCTGTGCGCCTCGACCGGCAACACGTCCGCCTCGGCCGCCGCCTATGCGACCAGAGCCGGGATGAGCTGCGCGGTGCTCATCCCGCAGGGCAAGATCGCGGCCGGGAAGCTGGCGCAGGCCGTCATGCACGGGGCCACGATCATCCAGGTCGACGGCAACTTCGACGACTGCCTGGAACTGGCCCGCAAGACCACCGCGACCTACGCGGAGATCGGCCTGGTCAACTCGGTCAACCCCGTGCGGATCGAGGGCCAGAAGACCGCCGCGTTCGAGATCGTCGACGTGCTCGGGCGGGCTCCCGACCTGCACTTCCTGCCTGTCGGTAACGCGGGCAACATCACGGCGTACTGGAAGGGATACAGCGAGTACCACGCGGACGGCATCATCTCGACCCGCCCCCGGATGATGGGGGTGCAGGCTGCCGGTGCGGCGCCGCTGGTGGACGGCGCGCCGGTCGAGAACCCCGAGACCATCGCCACCGCCATCCGCATCGGCGCGCCGGCGTCCTGGGACGGCGCCGTCGCCGCCCGCGACCAGTCCGGTGGCACGTTCCGTAAGCGCACCGACGAGCAGATTCTCGAGGCCTACCGCACCGTCGCGGGTAAGGACGGCGTGTACGTGGAGCCCGCCTCCGCGGCGTCGGTCGCGGGTCTGCTCGACGCCCACGCCAACGGGGAGCTCGAGCCCGGGCAGACGATCGTCTGCACCGTCACCGGCAACGGGCTCAAGGATCCGGACACCGCCCTGTTGGGTATGCCGGAGGTGGAGGCCATCCCGGTGGATCCCTCCGCCGTCGCCGGCGCCCTCGGACTGGAATGAGCGCCGTGAGCGGCGCTGGCCCGGAGGTCTTCGGCAGCTCCGGGGGACGCATCCTGCCGGTCGGCCGCTCGGTCACCGTCGAGGTGCCCGCCTCCAGCGCCAACCTCGGGCCGGGATTCGACGCCCTCGGTGTGGCGCTGGGCCTGTACGACACCATCACGGTGACGACGATCGCCTCGGGCCTGGAACTCGAGGTCTCGGGGGAGGGGGCGGGGCAGGTCCCTGCAGACGCCTCACACCTCGTCGCCAAGGCGGTGGAAGCCGGTCTGCGTGCCGGTGGCACGGGCGCGCCCGGGGTCAGGATCTCCTGTACCAACGCGATCCCGCACTCCCGGGGTCTCGGTTCCTCCGCGTCGGCGGCGGTGGGGGGATTGGTCGCGGCGAACGGGCTGATGGGTCAGGTGTTGACCGACGAGCACCTGGTGCAGCTGGCGAGCGAGTTCGAGGGACATCCCGACAACGCCGCGGCCAGCGTCCTCGGTGGGGTGGTGGTCTCGTGGACCGAGAGGTCGGCGACCGCGGTGACCTACCGGGCGGTCCGTATGGATGTGGACCCGACGATCGTCGCCACCGTGCTGGTGCCGTCCGAGACCTCGTCGACGGCTCAGACGCGCGGTCTGCTCCCGGAGAAGGTGCCCCACGAGGATGCGGCCTTCAACGCCAGTAGAGCCGCCCTGATGTCGGTGGCGCTGGCCTCGCATCCGGAGTTCCTGCTCGCCGCGACCGAGGACCGACTGCACCAGTCCTACCGGGCCCCGGCGCTCGTCGGCACGACGGAGTGGATCGCCCGGCTCAGGGACCGGGGTCTGGCCGCCACGGTCTCCGGAGCAGGACCCACCGTGCTGGTGCTGGGGACCAGCCCGCTGCCGACCGACCTACGCGCTGACGCCGAGGCGCGGGGGTGGCAGGTTCTGGACCTCGAGATCGCCGAGGGCGCCCGGGTACTCGCCGCGCAGTGAGCACAGCCCACGCCTGATCAGGTGGCGGAGCCGGGCGAGATGGTGGTGACCCGATAGGCCCCCTCGGCGTGCAGCGAACGGATGGCCCGCTTGTCGTACTTTCCCACCGACGTGCGCGGGATGTCGTCGACGAAAGCCCAGTGATCCGGTCGTTTCCACAGGTCGACGTGGCCCTCGAGTGAGTCCCAGAGGGCCCGGGCGGTGGCCGACGCGCCGGGTTTGAGGTGGACCAGGACCATAGGGCGGTTGCCCCAGCGTTCGTCCGGCACCCCGATCACCGCTGCATCGGCCACCCGATCGTCCCGGAGGACGGCGTGCTCGAGTTCCACCGAGGAGATCAGCTCGCCTCCCGAGGCGATGATGTCGTCCACCCGGTCGACCACGTCGAGGTAGCCCCGCGGGGAGATGGTGGCCATGTCCCCGGTGCGCAGCCACCCGTCGACGAACCGGTCGGTGGCGTCGTCGCCCAGATAGCGAGCGGTGACCCACGGGCCCCTGATCTGGAGTTCGCCGACGGACCACCCGTCGTTCGGAAGGACTCGTCCGGACTCGACGATCCGGGCGTCGACCCCGGCGGGAAACCGGCCCTGTCCGAGGATCTGGGCCCGGCGATGGGTCGCCGAGGAGTGGGGATCGGCGCGGGCGAAGGTGGCGATCGGGCTGGACTCCGTGAGGCCGTAGGCCTGCATGATGGTGACCCCGTGCCGGGTGACGAAGGCGTCGAACAGCGCCTCCGGCACCGGAGAGCCGCCGACCAGGACCTCGCTCAGGTGGCCCAGTGGCTGCGGGTGGTTCTCCAGGTGTCGCAGGAGGCGTTGGAGCGAGGCCGGCGTCGTCGCGACCTTGTTGGGCCTGAACGTGGCCAGTAGCTCCGCCAGCTCGCGTCCGGAGTGCATGGCCTGACCCGGCCGCGGCCGGGCGGTGATGATGCTGGCCCCGGTCATGAAGGCCGCGTACGGCAGTCCCCAGGACAGCACGTGGTGCATCGGCACGGTCGTCAGGACGCTGTCCCCACTACGGAGCGCGGCACTCTCGGCCATGCACATCTGCATGGAGTGAAGCCAGATCGACCGGTGCGTGAACGCCACCGCTTTCGACAGGCCCGTCGTGCCGGAGGTGTATGCGAGCGCGGCGGCGGTGCGTTCGTCGAGCTCAGGCCACGGGAAGGTGGTCGGTCGCCCGTCGAGGAGCGTCTCGAGGGCGTGGAGCTGCCCGCCGTGTCGGTCCCCGGACGGCGCTGTGGTGTCCCCGTGAACCTCGTCATCGAACACGACGAGGTGGGGTGCGTGCTCCAGATCGTCGATCACGTCGAGTGCGCGGGGCAGCAACTCCGGATCGACCAGCAGCACCGAGACGTCGTTGTCGCGCAGCGCGGCGAGGAGGAACGACCGGGATCGGAAGACGTTGAGCGAGAGAACCGCCGCGCCCATCGACGGGATCGCGAACATCGACTCGATGACCTCGGGGCGGCTGCCGGACAGGACGGCCACCACGTCGCCGCCACCCACACCGAGATCTGTCAGGGCGTGCGCAGTGGCCGCGGCCCGGGCCGCGATCACGTCGAACCGGGAGGTCCTCGGCACCATGTCGCCGACGAAACCGGTGACAGTGGAGCTCGAGTGTCGCTCCGCGGCGTGGTCGAGGATCCGCGACACGAGCAAAGGGGTCTCGAGCATCGTTCCGAACATCGGACCTCCTTCCACTCGGCCGCAGTGGGCTGTTAGGTTACCGCCCGCCGGTGGGGATGAGGACACGCCAGGCGGGACTCGCGAGGGGGACGCGTGTGGGGCGGACAGCGGGTAGTATGCTTTTCTGAAGCCACGGACGCCCGGTCGTCCCTGAATCCCGAGACATCTCCCGTACGCTTACCCCGCCAGCGGTGAGCAGTCCGCGAGGCGGTCCCGGGGGGAGCGGCCGAACGGCGCGTGGCCAATTGGGATTGTCGTGCCCGTGAGTGGGTCTCGTCCGACGTCGACGGTCAACATGAAGCCGACCCGGCAGGAATCACCTCGTGCACATCCCCCTCAGACGACTCCGTGTCCGGCCAGTTCGCCGCCACGGAAGGCCTCAGCGGCCACCCGGGACGCGTGTCTGCGTCCCGGACAGTTGCCCGGCGCGGAGCGGTTGACACCGACTCGGTCCGGGCCCAGAAAGGACACCCGTGACCTCGACGGAAACCCACTCCACACCTCCGCAGGGGGCTGCACTGGCAGCCATGCGTCTGGCGGACCTCAAGTCTCTCGCCCAGCAGATGGGCCTCAAGGGGCTGTCAGGTAAGCGCAAGAGCGATCTGGTGGCGATGATCGACGCCGCCCGCGGTGGACGGTCCCAGGCTGCCGCCCAGTCCTCGCCCGCCCAGTCCTCGCC
>NZ_JADDKI010000578.1:0-2169 GCF_015356725.1 Dietzia sp. SYD-A1 | reverse complement strand
GGCCCGCTGGTGGGCCGGGCGGGCCGCCGACGCCCGCCGGGACGCCCTCGCCGTGGCCTACCGGGAGATCGCGGAGACGGCCGCCGAGGAGTTCGTCGGCCGCTACGCGGACGACGTCGCCGTCGTCACCGGGGCGGGCAAGGGTTCCATCGCCGCCGCCGTCACCGGAAAGCTCCTGGCGGGAGGGGCCACCGTAGTGGCCACCACCTCCAGCCTGGACCAGTCCAAGCTGGCCTTCTTCAAGGACCTCTACCGCTCCCACGCCCGTGGCGGCGCGGTGCTGTGGGTGCTGCCGGCCAACCTCACCTCGTACTCGGACGTCGACGCCCTGGTCGAGTGGGTCGGCTCCGAGCACGCCGAGTCGGCCGGGGGACAGACCACCGTCCTCAAGGCTCCGCTCACCCCGACGCTGCTCTTCCCGTTCGCCGCCCCCCGCGTCCAGGGCTCGATGGCCGACGCCGGACCGCGGGCCGAGACCGAGATGCGCGTCCTGTTGTGGGGCGTGGAGAAGCTCGTCGCCGGCCTCGGCGCGATCGGCGCCGACACCGACGTCGACTCCCGCCTGCACGTTGTCCTGCCCGGCTCGCCCAACCGCGGGATCTTCGGCGGCGACGGGGCCTACGGCGAGGCCAAGGCCGCGCTCGACGCCATGATCGCCAAGTGGGGTTCCGAGAAGTCCTGGGCCGAGCGGGTGACGTTCGTCCACGCGATCATCGGCTGGGTCCGGGGCACCGGGTTGATGGGCCACAACGACCCGCTCGTCGAGGCCGTCGAGGCCGCGGGCGTGTCCACCTGGTCCACCACCGGGATCGCCGACGAGCTACTGGACTCGTGCACCCCGGACGTCCGCCGGGCCGCCGGCGAGGCACCCCTCACCGTCGACCTCACCGGAGGGCTCGGCTCCGCCGATCTGGACATGGCCGCGCTCGCCGCGGACCGGCCGGCGGCGACGTCCGAGACCACCACCGAGGACGCGGACGGGACCATCGCCGCCCTGCCGTCGCTGCAGACCGTCACCCCCGACGAGCGTCCCGAGTGGGGCGAGGTCACGCAGGACCTCGAGGACATGGTCGTGATCGTGGGATCCGGCGAGGTCGGCCCGTACGGCAGCGCCCGCACCCGCTTCGAGGTGGAGACCACCGGCGACCTCAGCGCCGCCGGCGTGGTCGAGCTGGCCTGGTCCACCGGACTCATCACCTGGGAGGACTCGCCGCGCGCCGGCTGGACCGTCACCGAATCCGGTGACCCGATCGACGAGGCCGAGATCGCGGAGCGGTTCCACGACGAGGTCCTCGCCCGGGTGGGCGTGCGCACCTACGCCGACGATTCGCGCGCGGAGATGTTCGACAATGCCTCGCCGCAACTGACCTCGGTGTTCCTGCCGGAGGACCTGTCCTTCGTCGTGGATGACGAGGGCCAGGCCCGCGCGTACCAGGAGGACGATCCGGAGAACACCGTCGTCACCCGAAGCGAGGACGGCGAGTGGACGGTCACCCGCAAGGCGGGCACCGAGATCCGCGTCCCCCGCCGAACCACGCTCACGCGCATCGTGGGTGGCCAGATCCCCACCGGCTTCGACCCCACGGCATGGGGCATCCCCGCCGACATGGTCTCCGGTATCGACCGGGTGGCGGCGTGGAACCTGGTGGCCACCGTGGACGCCTTCATCTCCTCGGGCTTCACCCCGGCGGAGCTGCTGGCCCACGTCCACCCGGCCGACGTCGCCAACACCCAGGGCACCGGCATGGGCGGTATGACGAGCATGCGCTCGCTCTACATCGACGGGATCCTGGGCCGCAGCCGCGCGAACGACACGCTGCAGGAGGCCCTGCCCAACGTGGTGGCCGCCCACGTCATGCAGTCCTATGTCGGCGGCTACGGCTCGATGGTCCACCCGGTGGCCGCCTGTGCCACCACCGCGGTGAGCGTCGAGGAGGGCTTCGACAAGATCCGCGCCGGCAAGGCCGAGTTCGTGGTGGCAGGCGGGTTCGACGACCTGTCCACCGAGGGCATCCAGGGCTTCGCCGACATGTCCGCCACCGCCGACTCCGCGGCGATGGCCGCCAAGGGGATCGACGAGCGGCACTACAGCCGGGCCAACGACCGGCGGCGCGGCGGGTTCGTCGAGTCGCAGGGCGGCGGCACCATCCTGCTGGCGCGCGGCGACGT
>NZ_JADDKI010000577.1:0-1607 GCF_015356725.1 Dietzia sp. SYD-A1 | reverse complement strand
CCCGATACCCTTGGACCCGGACCCGCGCCGACCGGCGCGTGGACACGCCGGGCGCAGCGCCTGTTCAGGCTCAGCGACCCGGCGACGGACTACGGGAAGGCTCGAAGTGATGGCAGGCGATCGGCAGTGGGGGACCTATGACCTCATCGTGGTGGGGTCCGGTTTCTTCGGTCTGACGGTCGCCGAGCGGGCCGCGGCCGAGCTCGGCGCGCGCGTGCTGGTGCTCGACCGGCGTCACCACATCGGCGGCAACGCCTACTCCGAGGCCGAGCCGGAGACCGGCATCGAGATCCACAAGTACGGGGCGCACCTGTTCCACACCTCCAACGAGCGGGTGTGGGAGTACGTCAACCGTTTCACCGACTTCACCGGGTACCAGCACCGCGTGTTCGCGATGCACAAGG
Organism: Dietzia sp. SYD-A1; assembly: GCF_015356725.1. Classification (NCBI taxonomy): domain Bacteria; kingdom Bacillati; phylum Actinomycetota; class Actinomycetes; order Mycobacteriales; family Dietziaceae; genus Dietzia; species Dietzia sp. SYD-A1. The sequence goes on along the minus strand of NZ_JADDKI010000577.1, from coordinate 1,203 downwards.
GCACGGCGTACCAGTTCCCCATGGGCCTGGGCCTGATCAACCAGTTCTTCGGTCGCTACTACTCGCCCGACGAGGCGCGGAAGCTCATCGCCGAGCAGGCCTCCGAGTTCTCCGCCGAGGACGCCGCGAACTTCGAGGAGAAGGCCATCTCCCTGATCGGCCGCCCGCTCTACGAGGCGTTCATCAAGGACTACACCGCCAAGCAGTGGCAGACCGACCCCAAGAACCTGCCCGCCGGCAACATCACCCGCCTGCCCGTGCGGTACACGTTCGACAACCGCTACTTCAACGACACCTACGAGGGACTGCCCGTCGACGGCTACACCGCGTGGCTCGAGAACATGGCCGCCGACGAGAAGATCGACGTGGTCCTGGACACCGACTGGTTCGACGTCCGCGAGGCCGTCCGCGCCGCCAGCCCCGACGCGCCCGTGGTCTACACCGGGCCGCTCGACCGCTACTTCGACTACGCCGAGGGCGAGCTGGGATGGCGCACCCTGGACTTCGAGACGGAGGTCCTGCCGACCGGCGACTTCCAGGGCACCCCGGTGATGAACTACAACGACGCGGAGTACGACTACACCCGCATCCACGAGTTCCGGCACTTCCACCCCGAGCGCACGAACTACCCGACGGACAAGACCGTCATCATGCGCGAGTACAGCCGCTTCGCCGAGCGCTCCGACGAGCCGTACTATCCGATCAACGAGTCCACCGACCGCGTGAAGCTCGCCGCCTACCGCGAGCGGGCCAAGGCCGAGACCGCGGCGAACAAGGTCCTGTTCGGCGGACGCCTGGGCACGTACCAGTACCTGGACATGCACATGGCCATCGCCTCGGCGCTGACGATGTTCGACAACACCCTCGCCCCGCACCTGCGGGACGGGACCGCGCTCTCCGACTGAGCCCCGGCCGTCCCGGCCGCTCGCCGCTCGTCCGCGCCCGCCGCTCGTCGACTGGTCACATCCGCTCACGTTGTCCCAGGAGCGGGCGGTCGGAGAGAGGGCATTTGTGACCACTCGGCGAGGACCGCGGCGAGGACCGCGGCGGGGGCGGCGGCGAGGGCCGCGGCGGGAGCGCGGGTCCGTTCGAGGGTCGCAAACGGTTCGAGGTCGCGCCTAGAGTGAACGCATGACCAGCTCGGTGTCCCGCCCTCTCCGACTCCTGCTCGTGGTGCTGTCCGGCGTCGCCGCCCTGCTGCTG
>NZ_JADDKI010000576.1:0-4319 GCF_015356725.1 Dietzia sp. SYD-A1 | reverse complement strand
GCCCGGGTGAGCGCGTCCGCTATCCGGGCGGGGTCTTCGTGGCCGTCCAGGACCACCCGCTCGCCCGCCCGGATCCGCTCGTCCACGGCCTCGAGCCGATGCGGTGCCGGAACGGGGGCGGTGACCACACCGTTGTCGGCGGCCGAGTCGAGGTCCGGGCCCGCGGAGAGGCATTCGACGAAGGCGGGAGCGACCCAGTCCCCGTCGAGATCGAGACGGTCGGCCCCGGGAAACAGCGCCGGGCCCGGGGCGTCGGCACCGGCCCACAGGATCAGCCCGTCCTCGTGGGCCAGGGCGGTGGCATCACGGGAGGAGGGAGTCAGGACGCGGCCCCCGGTGGCCAACAGTGCGGTCATGCCCCCGAGTATCCCTGAGCCACCGGTCCGGGCTCCGGCCCCCCACCCGCTCCCCGCCTAGGCTGACATCCCATGACCGTCTCACCCTACGACGCGCTCGCCCGATTTCCGGGCGGCCGGCTGCGCCCCATCGACTGGACGACCCTGGCCACGGTGGCCGCGGACATCGGTGGTGAGATCGGGCTCGCACGAGGGGGCGGTGTTCTGGTCAGGGCCGCCGACGGTGAACCGGTCCCCAGTTCCGCACTCGTCGCGGCCGGGCTGCCCCCTGCCGTCGCGGATCACCGCCTCCCCCACGTCCTCGCGTCACCCATGGCCGGTCGTCTCGACGGGCACCACGACCTGGCGGACCTGCCCGAGCGCCTGTGCGCGGAGCTGCTCGGACGCGTCGAGACTCCCGTGCCGCGTCGCTCACTGGTGGTGGGCCTCGACGACGGCTCCGGCGACGTTCTGACCCACGCGCCCGACCTGGCGGCGGTCAGCTCAGGTCCCGGCCGCGCCGTCCGGGTCCACGGGCCCGGTAGGCCGGAGGGAACCGACGTGGCGGCGCTCGACGCTCCACGGGTCCTCGCGGACATGGCTGACGCTCTCCTGAGTGGCTCCGATGCGGCCCGGGGGAACGCCGTCCCGGATGCGCCGCACGCCCCCGTCCCCGCCGCCGTCGGGATCCCCCGCGTGGGGTGGATCGACACCACCGACGGGCTCGTCAGCCTTCTCGCGGTGGTTCCCCACGGCGTCGTCCCGGCACGTCTGGCCGGGTTCCTCGGGGCCGTCGAACGCCCGAGTACCGTCTCCGCCGACAGGGTGATCGGCCTCCACGGCCTGACCGAGGACATGGCCGAGCAGGTCGTGAGGGTCCTGGCGCCGATGGGGATGATCTTCGACGCCTCCTCCCCCTGGGTGACTGGATCAGCGTGAGCCGAAGCGATGGACCAGCCAACGGGCCGCCTCATCCACCGAGTGCACGGTGTCGCCGCGTCCGGTCTGCCCGGGAGGCGACCCGGACGGCCGGTCCACCATGACGACCGGGATCCGCAGATCGCGCGCGGCACGAAGCGTGGCGACCGTCGACTGCGCCCCGGTGTTCCGGGTGACCAGGACGTCGATGCGGTGACGCGACATGAGGGTGCGCTCGGACTCGACTCCGAACGGCCCCCGGTCGAGGACGAGCAGGTAGCGGTGCGGGAGCGGTCCGGGCGGAGGCTCGGCACTCCGGATCAGGTAGGACCCCCGGGTGTCGCCCGCGAAGGCGGTCGGGCCACCTCGTCCCACGGTGAGCATCGGGCGGCGGAATCGCTCTCGAACCAGCCGCGAGGCGGCGTCCACGTCGGCCACCGGGATCCACCGGTCGCCGTCCTCCGGTGCCCACGGGGGCCGGAGAACACGGAGCAGAGGGGTGCCGGTTTCGCGGGCGGCCCTGGTCGCGGAGGCCGACACGCCGGTGGCGAACGGGTCGGAGGCGTCGATGACGGCGCTCGCCCGGCTCTCGCGGAGCCAGCGGGCCAGGTCCTCCGGCCCACCGAACCCCCCGATCCGCACCTCGCCCCGGGGCATCCGTCGGCGGGACGGCGTTCCGGTCAGAGAGGTCACCACGTCGAGCCCGGCCGTGACCATGAGCTCGGCGAGCCTGCGCGCCTCCTCGGTCCCGCCCAGCAGAAGGATCCGGCCCGGTGTGGGCGCGGGCATCCGGGAGGCGCTCGGCGTGACGGATGGCGCCACTGATCCCCGAGCGGACTCGGGTGACGGGCTCCCGACCGGCGCCGGGCCTCCGTCGAGACCCTCGTCGTCCCGCCTACTCCCGAGCGCAGGTCCCGCGCAGACCACCATGTCCTCCGGGAGATCCGTCCCCGTCATGCGGTCCGCGATGTCGCCGAGGGTTCCGACGACGCTGATCTCCCCCTCCTGGCCCGGGGCGACCACGATCCCGACCGTGCACTCCGGTCCGTGGGCGGGCACGAGTTCGCGGATCACCCCGGCGAGCTGCCGGGGACCCACGTGCGGTACGACGGTGAGGTCCGCACCGCCGGTCGGTAGGGGCGGCAGCGGCTCCCCGTCCGACGGGGATGCTCCGGGCTCGTGGGACGGCCGCACGATGTGGACCGAGCCGGGCCCACCGGGTGCCGCCAGCTCGATCCCGAGAGCGGCGGCGGCAGCGGCGACGACGGGAACGCCGGGGACGATCTGCCACCCGACCCCCGCGGCCTCGAGAGCGCGGACCTCCTGCGCCACCCCCCGGTACATCGAGGGCTCGCCGGGGATGAGCCGGACCACCCGGTCTCCGCGTCCACTCGCCTCCCGGATCTCGGCGACGACATCCGAGACCGGCATCCCGGTGGTGTCGACAAGTCGGGCCCGCGGAGGGCAGAGGGACAGCACCTCGTGGAGCCCGTGGACACCCTCGAACAGGCAGGTGCCGCAGTCGGCGAGGAGCCTGGAGGCGCGGACGGTGAGCAGATCGGCATAGCCGGTGCCGACGCCGACGAACATGGCGGTCACCGGTCGCGATCCACGGTGGCAGGGGGTCTCACCGTGGCATCCGTCGCCAGATCGGCTGCGGGACCAACCGGGCGACGGCGAACATCACCCGTAGCTGCCACGGGATCCACACCACCCCGGCCCGTCGGGCCCGCACCCGGTCGACCACCGCATCGGCGACCTGGTCGGGCGTGGAGGAGAACGGTGCGGGATCCATGCCCTCGGTCATCCGGCCGATCACGAATCCGGGGCGGGGGATCACCAGGGTGATGCCCGTGCCGTGGAGGGCGTCCGCCATCCCCGAGGCGAAACCGTCGAGCCCCGCCTTGGCGGACCCGTACACATAGTTCGCGCGCCGGACCCGTTGACCGGCGACCGAGGAGAACGCCACCAGCACGCCGCGCCTGCGGGGCTTCATCCGCTCAGCCAGCACGGTGAGCAGGGCGGCCTGGGCCACGAAGTCGGTGTGCAGGATCCGAGCCGCGGTCGCCGCGTCCCTCTCGGCCACCTCCTGGTCGCCGAGGATCCCGAACGCCAGGACCGCGACCGAGATCTCGCCGATCCGGGACTCGATGTCCTCCACCACCCTCACGTGGGAACCGAGGTCGTCGGCGTCGAAATCGATGATCTCGACAGACGAGGCCCCGGCGGCCGTGAGAGGTGCCGCCAGGGCGGACACGTCGCGGCCGGGTCGTGTGGCGAGGACGACCGTGCATCCGTCCGCGAGACGCCGGGCGATCGCCAGACCGATCTCGCTCCGGCCACCGAAGATCACGACGACCTCGCCGCCCGGTGCGCGCTGGGATGCGGGGGATGCGGGGCTGGACATGAGGGCATTGTCCCACGCCCATCTCACTGCCTCCCACGCCCGTCCCAGGCCCGGTCGCACTCCCGTCGCCGCCGGCCGCCTCGTCCCGCCTCGCTGTGGCAGGCTCGCCGCTATGTCCCGAACACTGGCAGATCTGTCGCCCGACGCTCACGAGTTCCTCTCCGAGTACCACCTCGGTACGCTCACCACCCTCCGACGAGACGGTTCGCCGCACGTGGTCGCGGTGGGCTTCACACTCGACACCGGGTCGGGTCTGGCCCGCGTGATCACCCGGAGGGGGTCGCAGAAGGCCCGCAACGCCGCGCGCGGCGGACGGGCAGCGGTCTGTCACGTGGACCGAGGCCGGTGGCTGACGTTCGAGGGCCGGGCGACGTTGCTCACCGACGAGGCCGCCGTGCGCGAGGGCGAACGCCGGTACGGGATGCGCTACCGGGAGCCGAAACCCAATCCCGAGCGCGTCGTGGTGGCGATCGAGGTGGACCGCGTCCTGGGATCCGCCCAGATGTTCACCGGCGCCTGACACCGCGGTTCGATGCGCGGACGGGTGGGCGGCCTGCTGGACGGCTTGGTACGCGGCCTGCTGGGCGGCCGGTGCGTGGCCTGCTGGGCGGCCGGTGCGTGGCCTGCTGGGCGGCTTGGTGCGCGGCCTGCTGGGCGGG
>NZ_JADDKI010000575.1:0-2714 GCF_015356725.1 Dietzia sp. SYD-A1 | reverse complement strand
GGTGGCGGCGATGCTGGTCTCGGGTGGCCTGGGCGGGTGGATAGGCGCGACGGTGGCCGGCGGGGGCGACGGCGCGAGGCTCGCCTCCCCGATCTCCGCCACGCAGCCCGAGGGACAGGCCCCGGACGGCACCGTCGAGTCCGTTGCCGACACGGTGCTGCCGAGCGTGGTCTCGATCGATGTCCGCGGACAGGCCGGGCGGGGTGAGGGATCCGGCGTGATCCTCACCCCGGACGGTCTGATCATCACCAACAACCATGTCATCGCGTTGGGTGCCGCCGGCGGCCAGATCGAGGTGCGCTTCCACGACGGGTCGAGGGCCCCGGCGACGATCGTCGGTACCGATCCGGCGACGGACATCGCCGTGATCAGGGCGGAGACCGACCGGTCGCTCACCCCGATCGCACTCGGGTCCTCCGCGACCCTCGACGAGGGCCAGGCCGTCGCCGCGGTGGGCTCTCCGCTCGGTCTGTCCGGCACCGTGACCACCGGCATCGTCTCCGCGCTCGACAGGCCGGTGCGCGCCGGCGGTGCGCAGTCCGACCAGAGCACGGTGATCGACGCCATCCAGACCGACGCCGCGGTCAACCCCGGCAACTCCGGTGGCGCGCTGGTCAACATGAACGGCGAACTGGTGGGCATCAACTCGGCCATCGCATCGCTGGGATCCGGGAACGCGGGATCCATCGGCCTGGGCTTCGCCATCCCGGTCGACCAGGCCCGGCGGATCGCGGATCAGCTGATCAAGCAGGGTTTCGCCACCCGTGCGGTTCTCGGGGTCACGGTGAGCGACCAGCGGGACATCAGCGGCGCGCTGGTGCGCACCACCGAGGCGGGGGGCCCCGCCGAGCAGGCGGGCATCGAGGAGGGGGCGGTGATCACCGGGGTCGGAGACCGGGTGATCGAGAGCGGTGACGCGTTGGTCGCCGCCATCCGCTCGAGGGCCCCCGGGGAGACGATCTCCGTCACCTATGCTTCTCGTGTGGGCGATCAGCCGAGGACTGTCGACGTGGTACTGGGAGAGGCGAGATGAGCACGAGATTCGACCCGAGGTCTCTGCCCGGTGGGCGCAGGCTCCAGACTGACGTGGACTTCGACCCCACGGCCACCGAGCCGGCGGACACCCCTATCGCCGGTCGCGCGATGGTCGTGGTGGTCACCGACCGGTTGGACGGCCGGGAGGACACGATCGGCCCGCTGGTCACCGAGTTGCTCGAGGAGGAGGGGTTCCTGGTGGGCGGCGTCGTGGGAGTGGCCGCCGACGAGGCCGAGGTCCGCAAGGCACTCGAGACCGCTGTGGTGGGCGGCTTCGACTTCGTGGTGACCGTCGGCGGCACCGGAGTCGGACCGCGGGACATCACCCCCGAGGTGACGGAGGAGATCCTCGACCAGCGACTGCCCGGCATCGCCGAGGCCGTCCGGTCGTCAGGCCTCACGGCCGGGGCCGTCGACTCGATCGTCTCCCGCGGTCTGGTCGGGGTGTCCGGGAGCACGGTGGTCGCCAACCTCGCGCCGAGCCGCGCCGCGATCCGTGACGGGATGGCGACGCTGTGCCCGCTGGTCTCGTACGTGGTGGCTCAGCTGTCCGCGATCGACGAGTGGTGACCGACCGGCGGGTCGAGGACGGCGGGCCGCAGGACGGCGCCGGGACAGACAGCGCCCGGATCGACGAGGTGTTCGGCGAGGTCCTGCCTCGGACCACATCCGACGAGATCCGCGACGAGGACGGCCGGCTCGGCGACGACTGGTGGAGGGAGCAACGCCCTCCCCACCACGGGTGAGTTGCCCGGGTGCGGGGTCAGGACTCGCCGGACGGGTTCCGCGGGTCCGACGGATGGCTGAGCGGACGCCCTGCGAGCAGGTCGCGGATCTCCACCAGGAGGTCGTTGTCCGAGGCGGGGGCATCCACACCCTTGCGCTTGGCGGCGGCCTCCTTCAGCTTGTTCATCGGCCCCACCAGGACGAAGTAGATGACCGCGGCGATGAGCAGGAAGTTGATGATCGCGGTGAGCAGCAACCCGAAGTCCATCCGGGTCTCGGGGTTGTTGTCCAGTAGTTGGACGGCGAATCCGATCTCGCTGTTGCCACCCAGCAGCGCGATGAGCGGGTTGATGATCGCGCTGGTGAAGGCGTCGACGATCGACGCGAACGCCGTGCCGATGACCACCGCGACCGCCAGGTCGATCACGTTGCCCTGCATGATGAAGTCCTTGAAGCCCTTGAGCATCCTGCACCCCTTCCTGGAGACGCGGCGTGGTCCACCACGTGCGCGTACGTGCGCTCCGATCTGAACCGCAGGGACGTTACCAGCACGATCCGTGCCCCGGTCACCCGTGCACCAGGATCGCCAGCGGGGTCCCGGCGGCGTGAGAGGCCACCCGGGCGGCGTCGGATTCCGGTACCTCGACGAGGATCGAGCGGTTCCCGCCCCGGCCGGTAGGTGTGTCGGCGACGCGGGCGGCTCTGGCGATCACCAGGGGCCCGCCGGGCGAGTCCGGGTCGGCCGTGCCGATCAGATCCACCAGGTCACCGGCGCTCAGGAGGTCGGCGACGGTCGGGTCCGCCAGGGGGACCGGGACCACCCTCACGTTCCGGTTGTCGGCGTGATGACGGGCGTCCGTCGTGGGCGGGGCCGGCACCTCCGCCGGGGACTGACGTGCGACGACGGGCGCGGCGATCACCAGTGCGGCGGCCACGGCGATCCGTGCGGCCCG
>NZ_JADDKI010000574.1:0-7577 GCF_015356725.1 Dietzia sp. SYD-A1 | reverse complement strand
GGAGCGACCGGATCGCCGGCGCGCGTCGATCCCACCTGTCCGCCGACCGCGTCATGACGGCCGGCACCGGCCGGCGGATGTTCCAGCTCATCACGTGGAGGCACGGTTCGCGCACGCGGCCGATGAGTGACGACGGCTCGGGCGGCGCGGCCTGGGCGACGCCGGGGTCGTGCGGTGCCATCGTGCGGTCCTCGAATCCGGAGCGGGTGGTGGATGCCCAGTCTATTGGTGAGGCCGACGTCGTGCCGATGCCGCTGCCGCCGGCCGTGCAGGACCTGCGCGAGTGCGCTCTACTCCGGCTCCGCGTCCCAGGCGGTCTCTGGTGAGCCCCGGCGATTCCTCACACGCCTGAGGTCGTCCGCGGCCCCGGCGTGCGACGACGCCAGAAGCTCAGGTGGATGACCCCGCTGGGGGAGGGTGTCGACTCGATGTGGAACCGCTCCTCGAGCCCCTCCACCCCGTCCCACAATCGTTCACCCCGACCCAGGATGACGGGCACCACGACGATGTGCATCTGGTCGATCAGGTCCGCCCGGAGGAACTGACGGATTGTGCTCGCTCCCCCGCCGATGCGGACGTCCAGGCCACCTGCCAGTTCGCGCGCGGCGTCGAGCGCCGTGGCGGGGTCGGCGTCCATGAAGTGGAACGTGGTGCCGCCGTCCAGCTCCAGCGTCGGCCTGGGGTGATGGGTCAGGACGATCACCGGCGTGTGGAAGGGCGGGGTGTCTCCCCACCAGCCACGCCACGGGTCGTCCCCCCATGGACCCCGGGTGGGGGAGAACTTGTTACGGCCCATGATCTCCACGCCGACACCCGTGTTCCATCGGCTCGCGAACGTCTCGTCGACCCCGACCGAGGCCTCTCGGTCCCCGTGGAATCCCATGTCCTGAAAGGTTCGTGTCGGTAGCGCCCACTCCAACAACCGGTGCCCGGCGTGACCGAAGGGCGCCTCGAGGCACTGCCCCTCCCCTGTTCCGAACCCGTCCAGCGAGACGGAGAAGTTGTGGACCCGGACCAGTTGCCTCCGGACCCCCGGCTCCCCCTGTCCGGCGGCGAGCTCGGCGACGTGGGCCGCGAGGTTGGCCAGGGTCTGCTCGCCGCCCTCGACGGCGTGGTACTCCTGCGCCGCGCGATCGCGGAGCTCCCTCGTGGGGAAGATCGTGCGGAACTCGACACGGGTCCCCCCGCCCTCGGACTCGAAGTCCAGGACGGACTCGAACGCCTCCGGATCCTCCGCGGACTCGCCGTGACGCAGCGCGATCCGCTCCGACGGGACGATCTCGCGCCAGGTGATCCACTCCTGGTAGTCGGTTCCGTCCGGGCCGTGCATCACGAAGTCCCACACACCGTTCTCGCGGAACTCGAAGGACCGGGTGGTGGTGGTGAACCCCTCCGGTCCCCACCACCGGGCCAGGTGCTGCACCTCGGTGAACGCGCGGAACACCAACTCGCGCGGCGCGTCGATGTATCTCGTGATGGCGATCTCGCGGTCCTCGGTCTCCCGCCCGGCCGGGTCGCCCCGCCTGTTCTCCCCCATGGTCTATTCCTCCTCGGCCCGCGCGATCTCGCGGACGTAGTCGTCCAGCCTGTCGAAGCTCTCGTTCCAGAACCGCTCGAACCCGCCGACCCACTCGTGGACGGGTCGGAGCCCGCCGGGATCGAGGTGGTAGATGCGCTGCTTGCCCTCGCGTCGGTCGCGCACCAGGCCGACCTCGCGGAGCACGCGCAGGTGCTTGGAGGCTCCGGGCTGGGTGATCCCCAGCTCCACAGCCACCTCGGTCGCCGGCCGCTCACCCTCCCGCAGGAGCACCAGGATCTCCCTGCGCTGTGGTTCGGCGATCGCGTTGAACACGTCCGAGGTGGTGGATGCGCGTGCCATGACAGGGATCATATTCCTATATAGGAAACTATCAAGACTCTCGTCGCCTCGACGTTGTGCGGCACCTGCTCAGCAGGTGGGCGTGGGGGCCACCCGGTTCCAGCGGTCGAGGGTCCAGGAGACGAGCTGCGGGGTCAGCGGGGAGTCCGCGGCGACCACTCCGTTGTGGTCCCGGCCGGGGAAGGTCCGATAGTCGAGCGGTTCACCGTCCGCGCATCTGGCGTCCACCCAGTCCTGCTGCATCGCCGGTTTGACCAGCGGGTCGGCCAGCCCCTGGGCGATCAGCACGGGCGCCGGCCACGGGCCGGTCGGCGAGTTCTCCCGCAGCTTCTCCCCCAGATCGCCGTCGAGCACCGAATCGGGGAACACCTGCTCCGGGATCTGGGTCCCCCGGACCAGCGCGGCGATCGCGTCCTGCTCGTTGAAGCACAGCTCGCCGATCTTCTCCACGCCGTGCGCGGTGCCCGGGTTGAGCCGCCCGGCCAGATCCAGCTCGGGGAAGACCTCGTTCCACGAGTGGGCGATGTAGGCGGACACCGTCTTACCGCCCACCTCGCCCTTGCTCATCTCGGCGAGGGTGTAGAGGTCGGTGGCGGGGGCCATACCGGCTATGCCGAGCACCGTGAGTTCGGGGGCGTAGTCCTCGGCGATCTGGCCGGTCCACAACGCACCGTGCCCGCCCTGGGAGTGCCCCCAGACCACGGTGTCGCTGCTGAGGTTCAGGCCGTCGAGCTGCTGCGCGGCGCGGGAGGCGTCGAGGACGTTGCGCGCCTCCACCTCTCCGACCAGGTACGGGTGCATTCCCGGCGTGCCCAGACCCGAGTAGTCCGAGATCACCCCCGCCCAGCCGTGCTGGATCACCATCTGCGTGAGCGCCTCTCCCGCACCGTCGGCGAACGGGGTGGGACTCAGCGACGGCGCGCATCGCGGGACGATGCCGGTGGTCCCGTGCGCGACGCTGAGCAGCGGGAGGGGGTCCGCGGTGCGGTCACCCGGGGCGATGACGGTGCCGCTCACGGCCACGACGGAGTCGTCCGGCGCTGTACTGGTGTAGAGGATGCGCCAGGCGTCGGCCCCGGGGGGGACGCCGACGGTGAGGGTCTCGGCCTTGAGCAGCATCCCGGCTTCGGCGGGTAGTGGCTCCGAAGAGGTGTAGAAACCGTCGGGTGCCGGGCGGTCGTCCCCGCGCAGCAGCACGGCGCTGCCGATCGCGAGCGCGACCACCACCAGGAAGACCGTCACCGCGAGGATCGTCCGTCCCCATCGGCGGAGGAGTCCCGACTCCGCCCTGTCGGTCGCTCGTGACCGTCGGCGGTGGAACCATGGATCCACAAGCCCGCGCAGCCCCACGAACACCAACCACGCGCCCACCGCGTACCTGATCAGCTCGATCGCGAGAACCGGCCAGACCAGGCACAACAGCCCCAACAGGACGGCGGCGGTGCCGCTGAACAGTCCCGCCACCCGGCGGTCGGTCTCGCTCCGGACCGCCGCCACGATCGTGTGGACCCCGTGCACGATCAGCGCGGTGACCATGACCCAGAGCAGGCTGCGAATACTCGCGGACTGCCACACCAGCACCACGATTCCCGCCACCACCATGGCAACACCGGTGAGCATCCGCGTCCACCGCCGGGAGTGTCCGGCGCCGTCGACGCCGATCACCGTCGCGAGTCCGACGACGACGAGACCGATCCCCGCAAGCCTGACGATCTCCGGGAGGTCGAGGTGGGCCAGGATCACCAGGGCTCCCAGGGCGATCGACGCGATCGCCAGGATGATCCCCGCGGCCCGCCTGTTCCTCCCGACCCGTTCGTCGACCTTCTCGCTCATCGTCATCCCCTCGCACCGGGCTCGGATCCTCATGCCGACGGCACGGAACGCCCAGATGTGAAGATATCCCTTACCAGCGTGCGTCATGGTTATGCCGGGGATGTCGGCGGCGCACACTGGACGTCATGGACGATCTGCGAGTGATGCCCGGCCCGGGCCTCTCCCACGGTCTCCGCGTGCCCGCAGGAGAGCTCGTCGAGCAGTTCTCGCGGTCCTCGGGACCCGGCGGTCAGGGTGTCAACACCACGGACTCCCGTGTGCAGCTGAGCCTGGACCTCGCCACGACCACGGCCCTGAACGACGCCCAACGCGCCCGCGCTCTCGACCGGCTCGCACCGTCGCTCGCGGGCAGCGTCCTCACCGTCGCCGCGTCGGAACACCGGTCCCAGCGGCAGAATCGGCGGGCCGCGCGGGACCGACTCGCGGCCCTGCTCCGGGAGGCGCTCGCCCCCGACGCGGTCCGGCGGCCGACACGGCCGACCTACGGATCGCGCCTACGTCGACTGGAGGCGAAGAGTCGACGCTCACAGGCCAAAGCGGCCCGGAGACGCCCGGGCGCATCGGACTGACGCCACCCCCTACGGTCTGAACCCGCTACTGGTCGGGGCCGGCCCAGTAGGAGAGCTGTTCGGTGGAGACCTTCGTGAGCCACATCTGCCACAGCGGGCCGAACGACACCCTTCGCACCCCAAGGTTCCTGAGGACGGCGAGGTCACCGGCGCCGTGGCCCTTCACGGGATGAGCGGTGACGTTGACCGGGATCGAGACCGCCCGCACGAGCCTGGTCACCTGATCCGCGGAGGTGAGGCCCACCGGGTAGACCGAGCGCGCACCCGCCTGTTCCATCAGCACGATGCGCTCGGCCGCCTCGGCGAGAGGGTCGGAGAAGACCTCGCCGCCCAACTTGACCGCGTCGGTGCGGCCGTTGATCACGAAGGGCACCCCGGCGTCGTCGGCCGCCCGGCGGGCGGCGGCGATGTAGTCGGCGTGCTCGTGCTTGTCGCGGACCCGGTCGCCCTCACCGTGGACCACGTCCTCGATGTTGGCGCCGACCGCGCCGGCCTCGAGCAGGCGGGCGATCAGCTCGTCCGGGGCGAGTCCGTAGCCGGATTCCACGTCCGCGCTCACCGGGAGGTCGACCGACCTGGCTATCCTGCCCACCACCTCGAGGTACTCGCCGAAATCCATCTGTTCGCCGTCGGCGCTCCCGATCGCGTCGGCGACCGGGTGGCTCCCCACGGTGAGTCCCTCGAACCCCACGGCCGCGGCGATCCGGGCACTCCAGGTGTCCCAGACGGTGGGGAGGACTATCAGGTCGCCCGACTCGTGCAGAGCTGCCAGTTCCCGTGCTCGTCGATCCACATCGGTCATCGTCGACGCCTCCTCGGCTGTAGCTGTCCCACGAGCCTAGGCCTGTTCGGCACGCCGCGTTCGGGACCCGGAGGGCACGCCCCGGTCGGGGTCCCCAACTCCGGAAAACGCCGCGAAGGCGTGCGCTGTCGGTCACAGTGCAGGGTGACGCCGAGACGATCACCGAACGCGCATGTGCACCGATCGACCACACCGGGGGTTATGGCGACGCCGACCCGGCTCGGGTGATGATGGTGCAGGCGTGCTGATGCCGTTCCACAAGAACACGATCAGCCTGAAACGAAGAGAGCCGACATGACCCAAGGCAGACAGAAGATCATCTACACCCTCACCGATGAGGCACCACGACTGGCCACGGAGGCCTTCCTCCCGGTCGTCCGCACGTTCGCGGACGCCGCCGACATAGACGTCACGACGAGCGACATCTCGGTCGCCGCCCGCATCCTGGCCGCGTTCCCCGACCGGTTGACCGACGAGCAGAAGGTGCCCGACAACCTGGCCGAGCTGGGTGAGCTGACCCAGAAGCCCGGCACCAACATCATCAAGCTCCCCAATATCAGCGCCTCGGTGCCCCAGCTGAACACCGCGATCGCGGAGCTCCAGGCCAAGGGTTACGACATCCCCAAGTACCCGTACGATCCCAAGACCCCGGAGGAGGTCGAGGCCGCCGAGCGGCTCTCGGCATGCCTGGGCAGTGCCGTGAACCCGGTGCTCCGCCAGGGCAACTCCGACCGCCGCGCCCCGAAGGCTGTCAAGGAGTACGCCCGGGCAAACCCGCACTCGATGGGCAAGTGGTCGATGGCGTCGCAGACCCACGTCGCGCACATGACGCACGGCGACTTCTACGCCGGCGAGAAGTCGATCATCCTCGACCGGGCCTGCGACGCACGCATGGAGGTCGTGACCCCGGACGGCGAGACCCACGTCCTCAAGACGGTCCCCCTCGAGAAGGGCGAGGTCGTCGACTCGATGTTCATGAGCAAGAAGGCGTTGCTCGAGTTCTACGAGGAGCAGCTCAACGACGCCAAGGAGACGGGCGTCATGTTCTCGCTCCACGTCAAGGCCACCATGATGAAGGTCAGCCACCCCATCGTGTTCGGTCACGCCGTGAGGGTCTTCTACAAGGAGGCCTTCGCCAAGCACCACGATCTGTTCGAGGAGCTGGGCATCAATGTCAACAACGGCATGGTCGACCTCTACAACAAGATCGATTCGCTTCCCTCCTCCAAGAAGGAGGAGATCATCGAGGATCTGCACCGGTGCCACGAGTACCGGCCGGAGCTCGCGATGGTCGACTCGGCGCGCGGCATCACCAACTTCCACTCCCCCTCGGACATCATCGTCGACGCGTCCATGCCCGCGATGATCCGCATCGGCGGGAAGATGTACGGTGCCGACGGCCGTAAGAAGGACACCAAGGCGGTGATCCCCGAGTCAACGTTCGCGCGGATCTACCAGGAGATCATCAACTTCTGCAAGACCAACGGGGCGTTCGACCCCACCACGATGGGCACCGTCCCGAACGTCGGCCTCATGGCCCAGAAGGCCGAGGAGTACGGCAGCCACGACAAGACCTTCGAGGTGCAGTACGACGGGGTCGCGAACATCGTCGACGCCGCCACCGGCGAGGTCTTGTTGTCCCAGAACGTCGAGGCCGGCGACATCTGGCGCATGTGCACCGTCAAGGACGCACCGATCCGCGACTGGGTCAAACTCGCCGTGGACCGCGCCCGCGCGTCCGAGATGCCCGCGGTCTTCTGGCTGGACCCGTACCGGCCGCACGAGAACAACCTCATCACGCTGGTCAAGAAGTACCTCGAGGACCACGACACCGAGGGCCTGGACATCCAGATCATGTCGCAGGTGCGTGCCATGCGGTACACCCTCGAGCGCGCGTGGCGTGGCCTGGACACCATCTCGGTGACCGGCAACATCCTGCGCGACTACCTCACCGACCTCTTCCCGATCCTCGAGCTGGGCACCAGCGCCAAGATGCTGTCGATCGTCCCACTCATGGCGGGCGGCGGGCTCTACGAGACCGGCGCGGGAGGGTCGGCGCCGAAGCACGTCCAGCAGCTGGTGGAGGAGAACCACCTGCGGTGGGATTCGCTCGGTGAGTTCCTCGCTCTCGGGGCGAGCCTGGACGACCTCGGCCGGAAGGACGACAACCCCAAGGCCACGATCCTGGCCAAGACGCTCGACACCGCCACCGGCAAGCTGTTGGAGAACCGGAAGTCGCCGTCCCGTGTCACCGGCGAGCTCGACAACCGGGGTAGCCAGTTCTGGCTCGCGCTGTACTGGGCCCAGGAGCTCGCCGAGCAGACCGACGATTCGGACCTGGCCGCACACTTCGCCCCGTTGGCCGAGAAGCTCACGGCCGACAAGGACACGATCCTCGGCGAACTGCTCGAGGTCCAGGGCAAAGAGGTCGACCTGGGAGGGTACTTCCAGCCCTCCGTCGACAAGCTGCGCGAGGTCATGCGGCCCAGCGCGA
>NZ_JADDKI010000573.1:0-2261 GCF_015356725.1 Dietzia sp. SYD-A1 | reverse complement strand
GAGGGTACTTCCAGCCCTCCGTCGACAAGCTGCGCGAGGTCATGCGGCCCAGCGCGCCCTTCAACGCCGCCCTCGAGAGCCTCGGCGGATGACTCGACAGCTCGGCTGATCGACTGTACGACCTGATCGCCCCCGCCGGCCGCGCGCCGACGGGGGCGGTGTCGTACGGGGGCGATCGCATCCGACGCAGCGAGGTCGCGGATCGCGATAGGGTGAGCCCGGTCACACTATCCGGAGGGCACCATGAACCATGTCTACAGCGTCACCGAGATCGTCGGATCCTCCCCCGAGGGAACCGACGCCGCCGTCGCCAATGCCATCGCCGAGGCATCCAAGACTCTGCGCAACCTCGAGTGGTTCGAGGTGCAGTCCGTCCGCGGAAAGCTGGACGGCGACCGGGTGGCCCACTGGCAGGTGACCATCAAGGTCGGGTTCCGACACGAATCCTGAGCGTCGTCGGACCTGACTCCCCATATCACCAACTACCGTCGCGCCCGGCTGCCGTCGCGCAGAGCAACCCTGCAAGGAGACCCGGTGAACACCACGGTCGAGTCCCGCCCTGTGGGAGCCGACGACCTCGTCCACCTGCGCAGCTGTGTCGACCTGGCGAGGCGGGCGCTGGAGGCGGGGGACAAGCCGTTCGGGTCGGTGTTGGTGGACGAGGCCGGGACGGTGCGCTTCGAGGACCGCAACCGCGAATCGAGCGGGGACGCCACCAGCCATCCGGAGTTCGCGATCGCGAAATGGGCGGCGGAGAACATGCAGCCGGAGGAACGCGCGGCCAGCGTCGTATACACCTCCGGCGAACACTGCGCGATGTGCAGCGCCGCCCACGCCTTCGTGGGGCTCGGGCGCATCGTCTTCGCCTCCAGCGGTGCTCAGTATGCGGGCTGGAAAGCCGATCTCGGCATGGAGCCCGGGCCGCTCTCTCCGCTCGGCATCAGCGACGTGGCCCCGGGAATCCCCGTGTCAGGCCCGGTCCCCGCCCTGGCGGAGGAGATCCGGGTTCTGGTCGAGAAGTCCGTCCGCTCCGGTCGCGGAGAGAACGTCACCTGAGGGGCCTACGGGTCGGTGGCGCGTCAGCCCGCGGCGGAGTGCCGACTCTCCTCGACCGCGTTCCAGACCTCCCGCCAGTGTTCGGCCAGGGAGTCGAGAGTCTCGTGCGCGTTCAACCCGCTGGGCTGCGGAATCACCCACAGCGTGACCTCGCCGGGCCACCCAGCGACCTCCGAGGAGTTCTGCTTCCCGTAACCAGCCTTCGGCAGTGCGAACGCGGTCCGGAAGGCCGTGATCCCCGCGACGGCCACGACTCGGGGCTTCAGTTCCCCGGCCAGCGTCGTCACGCGCTCCGCGCCCGCGCGCAGTTCCTCCCGGGTGAGTTCGTCCGCCCTCGCGGTCGCCCGGCCCACGAGATTCGTCATCCCGAGCCCCCGCGAGAGGAGCTGTTGCTCGTCCGGGGCCGACAGTCCCTCCGCGGCATCCACGACGTGATCGGTCAGCCCCGCCCGGTGCAGTGACGGCCAGAACCGGTTTCCCGGCCGCGCGAAGGGCGCGTTGACGGCCGCGGTCCACAAGCCCGGATTGACCCCGACGATGAGAAGTCGCAGCTGCTCGGCGTCGGCGGGGAGGACGTCGTCGACCGCGTGTGGGTCCGCGGTGGCGAACCGGGCCAGCTCGTCGCGCCTCGGGCGGCGCCCGCCCATCGGGGAGGCGCGCCGTGGAATGCCGGTCACGACCATCTGAGTCATGCCTGCGAGGCTAGCGCTCGCGACGCGTGCGCGCCGTACGGTTCAGTGAGCGCGCGATACCGGAATGAGGACGCCATCTGACCTATCGGCCTGTCAGGCTCGAGCCATGAGCACGACGGACAACCGCGCGACGCAAAGCCCCGACTCACCCCTGATCGTGGAGCACGTCGATCAGTGGCGGGAGTGGCTCACGACACACGACGACACCTGCGACGGGACCTGGCTGATGCTCGCGAAGAAGGGCGTCACTCGCCCCACCTCGCTCTCCTACCACGAGGCGCTCGAGGAAGCACTCTGTAGCGGATGGATCGACGGGCAACGAAGGACCTACGACGACACGACGTTCGTGCAACGGTTCACCCCCCGCCGCGCGCGCTCCATCTGGTCGCTGCGGAACGTCGAGATCGTCGCCCGCCTCGCCGCGGACCGGCGACTCCGTCCTCGGGGGATCGCCGAGATCGAGCGGGCGCAGTCCGACGGCCGCTGGGACCGCGCCTACGCAGGCGCCGCGAC
>NZ_JADDKI010000058.1:0-14047 GCF_015356725.1 Dietzia sp. SYD-A1 | reverse complement strand
CGCCCGGAAGGCTGGACCGCGGGCGTCGGCGACCCCGGATACGCGGATCGCCCGGGCGTCGGACCCGTCCGAGTGGGGACGGGTCGACGCCTCCGGCGCGGTGTTCGTCAAGACCTCCGACGGAGAGCGGCAGGTGGGATCCTGGCAGGCCGGCGCTCCGGAAGAGGGCCTGGCACACTTCGGCCTCAGGTACGACGATCTGGTGGCCGAGGTCATGCTCCTCGAGGCCCGTCTCGAGTCTCACCCGCAGGACGCGCGCAAGACGCGCGCGTCCGCCGAAACGCTCGCCGAACAGCTCCCGACCGCGGCCGCGGTGGGCGATCTCGACACCCTCGCGGCCCGGCTGGTGACAGTGATCGAACGGTCCGGCGCCGTCGAGGCCGAGGCGCGCCACCGTAAGGAGGAGGAACGCGCGACCGCGATCGCACGCAAGGAGGCGCTGGCCGTCGAGGCCGAGGAGATCGGGGAGTCCTCCACCCAGTGGAAGGCCGCCGGCGATCGCCTGCGGGAGATCCTCGACGAGTGGAAGACCATCCGAGGTATCGATCGCAAGACCGACGACGCCCTGTGGAAGCGCTTCTCCAAGGCGCGCGAGGCGTTCAACCGTCGCCGGGGTTCGCACTTCGCGGAACTGGACCGCAATCGGGCATCGGTGAAGCGGGTCAAGGAAGAGCTGGTCGAGCGCGCCGAGGCGATCTCGGGCTCGACCGACTGGAATGACACGGCGACCGCGTTCAGGCGGCTCATGGACGAGTGGAAGGCCGCGGGCCGCGCACCCCGCGAGGCCGATGACGCGCTGTGGAAGCGGTTCAAGGCGGCCCAGGACACGTTCTTCGACGCCCGCCATGCCGCGGCCGCCGAGAGGGACGCCGAGTTCGCCGGCAACGCGGAGGCGAAAGAGGCGCTGCTCGCCGACTACGCGGGCCGGATCGATCCCCAGAAGGACCTCACCGCCGCGCGCACGGCCCTGCGGGAACTCCAGACCCGCTGGGAGGAGATCGGCAAGGTCCCGCGGGAGCGGATGGGAGAGCTCGAGGGAAGGATCCGGGCGCTGGAGAGGTCCGTGTCCGATGCGGCGGACGCGGAGTGGCGACGGACCGACCCCGAGGCCAAGGCCCGCGCCGCCCAGTTCTGGGTGCGCGTGGACGATTTCGAAGAGCAGGCGGCGAAGGCCGAAGCCGCGGGCAGGTCGAAGGATGCGGAGAAGGCCCGCGCGCAGGCCACGCAGTGGAGGGAGTGGGCAGAGGCCGCCGAGAACGCTGTCGACACCCGCTGAGCACGACGATCGTCAGTTGAGCCCCGCCTCTGAGGCGGGAGACGTGAGCAGGACCCCCTGAACGGTGGGGCTCCGGTTCACTCGCGGTGGCGCAGCGAGTCCTCGAGCTCTCGTTGCTCCGGCGTCCGCGCCCACAGCACGCCCGCCAGTGTCATCACCAGCAGCAGCACCAGGATGACGCTGACGTACATCCCGATCCCGGGGGCCCCGAAGTCCCGGAAATCCGGGTCGGGTCCTCGCCCGGACTGGCGCAGCCAGATCGCGAGCATCCCGTAGACGGCGGCGACACAACTCGCGCCCCACGCGATCCCCGCCGCCCACCACTTCTGGGTGATGATCATGACCGCGCCGAACAGGATGGCACCGGCCGAATAGATGAGGACGAACACGTGGGACGGCAGCGACGTCTCCTGGGCCCGGGCCGCTTCGGTGAAGAACAACACATCAAGACCGCGCACCCCGTCACTGTGGGGCAACACCAGTGCGGCCGCGAGCAGCACGATCAGGAGAGCCGACGCCAGATAGGCCTTGCCGATCACGAGAGTGTGGCCCAGGACCCGGTCTTTCTGACGGAGCTCCGAGTTGACGGTGCCGGACTCCAGAATCCCTTCGATCGGGTCGGGGCGGTCAGCGGTGTTCACGTGGGGCATCCCTTCGGGGTGGTGTCGGGGGTGTCGGCGGCCCTCCGCAGGGTGGGCAGTCCGAGCCCCACCCCGATCGGTGGCGTCTCCGGCTTCTCACCGGCTTCGTGCCTGTCGCCCGCCCTGGTCGTCCGCAGGGTCAGCACCCGGTCATCGGCGAGCAGGTGGTGTGGTGCCGCCGAGGTGACTCGGGTGGTGACCACGTCGCCGGGACGGATCCGCCCGGCGTGCTCCCCCACCGGGGCGAAGTGCACCAGGCGGCCGTCGCGGGCCCGGCCGGTCATCCGAGCGGTGGCGGCGTCCTTGCGCCCCTGGTCCGCCGTGACGAGCAGCTCGACCTCACGACCGACCTGCTTCTCGTTCTCCTCGAGGGTGATCCGCTCCTGGAGCCGGATCAGTCTGTCGTAGCGCTCCTGCACCACGGACTTGGGGATCTGCTCGTCCATCGTCGCCGCCGGCGTCCCCGGTCGCGGTGAGTACTGGAACGTGAAAGCGCTGGTGAAGCGTGCTTTCTCGACGACGTCGAGAGTGGCCTGGAAGTCCTCTTCGGTCTCGCCGGGAAAACCGACGATGATGTCCGTGGTGATGGCCGCGTGCGGCATCGCGGCACGCACCCTGTCCAGGATGCCGAGGAAGCGCTCCGACCTGTACGACCGCCGCATCGCCCGGAGCACACGATCCGAGCCCGATTGCAGGGGCATGTGCAGCTGTGGGCACACGGCGGGGGTGTCGGCCATCGCCTCGATGACGTCGTCGGTGAACTCCGCCGGATGGGGCGAGGTGAACCGGATCCGTTCGATTCCCTCGACCCGACCGGCAGCGCGCAGCAACTTCGCGAAGGCTCCCCTGTCGGAAGGCTCGGCAGGGTCGTGGAACGAGCGCCCGTAAGCGTTGACGTTCTGACCCAGCAGGGTGACCTCGAGGACACCCTCGTCCGCCAGCGCCCGCATCTCTGCGAGTACCTCTCCGGGACGCCGGTCCACCTCCTTGCCGCGGAGGGACGGGACGATGCAGAAGGTGCAGGTGTTGTTGCAGCCGACCGACACGGAGACCCAGCCGGCGTAGGCGGACTCGCGAGTCGCGGGGAGGGCTGACGGGAAGTGCTGGAGCGAGTCGGCTATCTCCACCTCGGCTCGTTCGTTGTGGCGCGAACGCTGGAGCAGGGTGGGGAGGTGACCGAGGTTGTGGGTGCCGAAGACGACGTCGACCCACGGTGCGCGCGAGACCACCACGTCCTTGTCCTTCTGCGCGAGGCAGCCCCCGACCGCGATCTGCATCCGCGGGTTGGCGTCCTTCCACGGTCGCAGATGGCCGAGCGTGCCGTAGAGGCGGTTATCGGCGTTCTCGCGGACGGCGCAGGTGTTGAACACGACGAGGTCCGGCAGTGCGCCCCGTACGGGATCCGCCTCGCCCTCGAACGGGACGTATCCCGCTTCGTCGAGTACACCCGAGAGCCGCTCCGAGTCGTGGACGTTCATCTGGCATCCGAAGGTCCGCACCTGATAGGTGCGCCCCTCCACACGCTCGACGCGCTCGACACCGGCGTCTCCGGCGGTCGTCTGCTGGTCGGTCACGAGAGTATCCACGCAGGCCAGGGTACTCAGGGCGACACCTGGGCCGCCAATTCGGCATCGACCACAGTCATCGCCAACCCCGTCGGATAACCCCGCCGTCCGAGGAACGCCACCAACCTGCGCCGCTCCCCCTGGAGGTCGGCGGCGCGACGGGACCCGGTCGGCCGGCGCGCGAGCCGCGCCCGCACCAGCTCGGCGGCGTGGTCATGCTCGTCGCACTCGTCGATGTGGGAGACCGCCCTGGCGATGTGGGCCTCGGCGACACCCTTCTCGCGGAGCTCCCGCTCGAGGGCGCCGCGCGACCGTCCGCGTCGGCGTCGGCGGCCTCTGACCCATTCCGATGCGAATTCGGCGTCGTCCACCAGGCCCCAGACCCGGACCCTGGCCAGCGCTTCGTCCACGGCGGCCGGCGCGTGGTCCTTACCCAGAAGCCTCTCGCGGAGTTCGTGTTCGCTACGGGGACGGTGGCGCAGGAGACGGAGGGCCGCAGTCGCGGCGTCGTGGGCCTCGGGCGCCAACGGTGGCAGATCCGAGCTCCCTGACGACCTGGCCTCCACCGCGGCGA
Organism: Dietzia sp. SYD-A1; assembly: GCF_015356725.1. NCBI lineage: Bacteria > Bacillati > Actinomycetota > Actinomycetes > Mycobacteriales > Dietziaceae > Dietzia > Dietzia sp. SYD-A1. Next base: position 9,991 of record NZ_JADDKI010000058.1, on the reverse strand, counting down.
TCGCCGCGCGTAGCTGCTCCGATGTGATCCGCCGCACCCGCTCGTCGGAATCAGGCTCCCGGACACTCATCAGAACTCGACAGGCACCACGTCGATGGGTGCGTCCTCATCTGCCTCCGCCTCGATCTCCGCGAGCTCCGCACCGGCCCCGATGTTGAGCTTGTCGAGAATCTTCCGTTCAATCTCATCGCGAACCGAGGGGTTCTCCTTCAGATACCGGCGGGCATTCTCTTTGCCCTGCCCCAGTTGGTCGGCACCGTAGGTGAACCAGGAACCCGACTTCTTGACGAACCCGTTCTCCACGCCCATGTCGATCAGCGATCCCTCGCGGCTGATGCCTTCCCCGTAGAGGATGTCGAACTCCGCGATCTTGAACGGCGGGGCGATCTTGTTCTTGACCACCTTGACCTTGGTGCGGTTACCCACCGCATCCGCGCCGTCCTTCAGGGTCTCGATCCTGCGCACGTCCAGGCGGACCGAGGCGTAGAACTTGAGCGCCTTACCGCCGGTGGTGGTCTCGGGCGAGCCGAACATCACCCCGATCTTCTCGCGCAGCTGGTTGATGAAGATGGCGGTGGTGTTGGTGTTGTGCAGCGCACCGGTCATCTTCCGGAGCGCCTGGCTCATCAGGCGGGCCTGGAGTCCCACGTGGCTGTCGCCCATCTCGCCCTCGATCTCCGCCCGCGGCACCAACGCCGCGACGGAGTCGACGACCAGGATGTCGATGGATCCGGACCTGACCAGCATGTCCGCGATCTCGAGCGCCTGTTCGCCGGTGTCCGGCTGGGAGACGATGAGGTTGTCCGTGTCCACACCGAGCTTGCGGGCGTACTCGGGATCCAGTGCGTGCTCCGCGTCGATGAACGCGGCGATACCACCGGCGGCCTGCGCATTGGCCACGGCGTGCAGTGCGACGGTGGTCTTACCCGACGACTCCGGACCGTAGACCTCCACGACGCGCCCGCGGGGGAACCCGCCGACTCCGAGTGCGACGTCGAGCGACAGGGCGCCGGTGGGGATCACCTGGACCGGCGGGCGGGTGTCGTCCCCGAGCCTCATGACCGACCCCTTGCCGTAGGCCTTGTCGATCTGGGCGAGCGCCAGCTCCAGTGCCTGCTCCCGATTCGGGGCGACGCCGGTCCGGGTTCCGGACTTGGCGGTGTTCTTGGGGGCCATGATGTTCTCCGTTCGTGCTCGACCACCGGTGTCGTGCCGGATGGTCTGTGTGGTCTGCTCTCTCGCGGACGCTACGGGTCGGGTACGACACGAACGACTCGCGCGAGCCCGGCACCCCTTCACTGTGGAGGGACGGCGCCCTGTGGACGGGCACTCCCGTCATCACGTGCCCCGACTATAGGCGAACGCGTGTTCGAGGGGCAACGACACGCCGCCCGGGTGTCAACGTAACGAGTCGGGAACCTCGAACTCGGCGCACAGGGCCAACCAGACCTGCTTGACCGGGGCGCCGGCGTCGATGGCCTCCTCCGCCGTGCGTCCGTCGAACGCCCCGAGGTGATGGGAACGTACGAGATGATCGGCTCGCAGGTCCCCGAAGGCCTCGACGGTCCGGGCCCTGAACTCCGTCAGAGTCACGTGCCCACCCTTTCACGACGGACGAGGACGGGCCGCCGGCGTCCTCACCGGCGGCCCGTCCTCGCACGATTCACTGCTGTTCGGTCTGCGCCTGCTGCTCCGGCGACGTCGCGGCCTGGGGCTGCCCCTGAGGGAGCTGGGACGCCGAACCGGTGCCCTGCCCGAGTTGGCCACCCTCCGCCTTCATCGACGCGCGGATCTGCTCGAGACGGCTGTGCCCGGCCATCTGCGTCGACGCCTGCTCGACCTCGAGCATCCGGCCCTGAACGGAGTTCTGGGCGAGCTCGGCCGAACCGAGGGCGTTGGCGTACCGCCGCTCGATCTTGTCCCGCACCTGGTCGAGATTCGGGGTGTTTCCTCCGGAGGAAACCTCGGACATCGACTGCAGCGACGCGCTGACCTGCTCCTGCATCTTGGCCTGCTCCAGCTGGCTGAGCAGCTTGGTCCGCTCGGCCACCTTCTGCTGGAGGACCATCGCGTTCTGCTCCACGGCCTTCTTGGCCTGGGCCGCGGCCTGGAGCGACTGGTCGTGCAGACCCTTGAGGTCCTCGACGTTCTGCTCGGCGGTGACGAGCTGGGCGGCGAACGCCTCCGCGGCGTTCTCGTACTCGGTCGCCTTCTGGGCGTCACCGTTCTGGCGGGCCTGCTCGGACATCTGGAGCGCCTGCCGCGTCGAACCCTGCAGCTTCTCGATGTCGGCCAGCTGTCGGTTGAGCTTCATCTCCAGCTGCCGCTGGTTGCCGATCACGGCGGCCGCCTGCTGGGACAGCTGCTGGTGCTGGCGCTGTGCGTCCGAGATCGCCTGCTGGATCTGGACCTTGGGGTCAGCATTCTCGTCGATCTTCGAATCGAACAACGCCATGAGGTAGCGCCATGCCTTGGTGAACGGATTGGCCATCGCTGCGTAGTGTCCTTCTGCCGATTCGGACGACGGGTCGTTACCACGGTACCGAACTACGCCGGGGGGCGACCACCGGGCGTTGCCGGGGCGGGATTCAGGCCGCGAGGACCGGTTCCCGCGGTGACACGGTCCCCGGGGCCGGGACGGTGCCCGGGGGCGAGACCTGGACGGCGGCCCTGATCAGGATCTCCCCGAGGGACACGTCGAGAGCGCCCGAGATCGACGCGAGGAGCTCACTCGAGGCCTCCTTGCGTCCGCGCTCGATCTCGGAGAGGTACCCGGGACTCACCCGGGCCGCGTCCGCGACGTCCCTCAGGGTCCGTCCCGTCTCGCCCCTCAGTCCGCGGAGCACCGTCCCGAGGGTCTCCCGGAGCAACGGGGGGCCGCTCCGGTGGTCCGGGTGGGGCAGCGTGGTCATCTGGATGTTCGGCATCACGGGGTACAACGCCTCATGCGCCCGATTCGTTCCCGCGGTAGCCGACGATCCCCACCAGCCGGTCGAGGGCCGCGTCGCAAGCAGCCCGGCGGATCGCGTCGCGGCCGCCACGTAGTTCCAGCTCCGTCGACCACGGAGCGAGTCCCGGTGCACAGAACCCCAGGTAGACGGTCCCTACCGGATGCCCCTCCTGCCGGTCGGGTCCCGCCACGCCGGTCAACCCCACCCCGACGTCGGCCCCGCACCGGCGGGCCGCGCCCGCGGCGAGGGCGCGAGCCGTCTCACCTGAGACGGCCCCGTGCCTCCGGAGCACGTCTTCCGGAACCCCGGCGAGGTCGTGTTTGAGGTCGGTGGCGTAGACCACGAGGCCGCCCCTCAGGACCGCGCTCGCCCCCGGGACACCGGCCACGGTTGCCGCGAGCAACCCCGCGGTCAGCGACTCCGCGGTCGCCAGCGTCCATCCCCGCCCGGCGAGAGCTGTCACCGCGGCCGCGGCTGAGGGATCGGGCCCGGCAACCGGGCGCACAGGGGATGTCGTGTCGGACACGGTTCCGGGCCCTCAGCGCCCGGCCCGCGCTGCCTGACGCGCTTTCACCAGGTAGTCGACACCCGTGTAGACGGTCAGCACGAGAGCCACCCCGATCACCGCCCACTCGACCGGCCAGAACCAGTACGGTAGCGGCAGGATCAGCATCCCCACCCCCAGAGTCTGGGTGACGGTCTTGAGCTTTCCGCCCTTGCTGGCCGCCACCACGTGGTCCACACCGAACAGGCGCCAGAGGGTGATCCCGACCTCTCGGACCAGGATCACGATCGTGACCCACCAGAACAGCTCGTCGACCAGGGACAGCGAGATCATGGCCGCGGCCATGAGGGCCTTGTCCGCGATCGGGTCGGCGATCTTGCCGAAATCGGTGACCAGGCCCAGGCGCCGGGCGAGGTACCCGTCCACGTAGTCGGTCGCCATCGCGAGCGCGAAGACCACGAACGCACCGACTCGCCACCACGGATCCTGGGCGTCGGAGACGAAGAACAGGACCACGAACACCGGGACCAGCAGGATTCGCAGGACGGTGAGCACGTTGGCGATGTTGAGCAGGGGGACCTCGGCACCGGGGCGGCCGTCGTCGGTGAAGGGAAGTGTCACCCCCACACCTTAGCGAGACCCGGGCCAATACCCTGGATCCGAAAACGCTCTCACCATGATCGGGAAGGACCCCAGCGATGCCGCTCTTCGCAGTCAGCTACCGGTACGAACCAGAGCAGTCGGAGGACCGGGAGGCGAACAAGCCCGCGCACCGCGAGTGGCTGTCCGCCCAGGTCGAGGCGGGGACGATTCGAACGGTGGGACCGTACACCGACGGGTCCGGGGCTCTGCTCATCGTCGAGGCGGACGACGCCGGCGCAGCCCGCTCCCTGGTCGCCGAGGACCCGCATTGTCTGCGTGGGTTTGTATCCGGGGTCACAGTCCGGGGGTGGATGCCCGTGTTCGGCGCGCTGGCCTGACCTTCGGACGTTCAGCCCACCGGCGCCTCGTCGAGGGTCTCGCTCCCGGTCGGCTCGTCGGCGTCTTCCTGCGGCGGCGTGCCCCCCTTGATCATCCAGATGACCGAGGCCAACTCCTCCGGTTTGACCAGGACGTCACGGGCCTTGGACCCCTCGGAGGGGCCCACGATGCCGCGCGATTCCATCAGGTCCATGAGGCGCCCGGCCTTGGCGAATCCGACGCGGAGCTTGCGTTGCAGCATCGAGGTGGACCCGAACTGGCTGGAGACCACGAGTTCGACGGCGGCGAGCAGGTCGTCCAGGTCGTCTCCGATGTCCCCGTCGATCTCCTTCGTGGACTCTTCCTTGGCGGCGGTGACGGTGTCGTCGTAGTCGGGCTCCGCCTGGTTCTTGGCGTAGTCGACGACCTCGTGGATCTCCTCGTCGGTGATGAAGGCGCCCTGCATACGGATCGGCCGGGACGCTCCCATGGGGATGAACAGTCCGTCGCCCATGCCGATCAACTTCTCGGCCCCCGCCTGGTCCAGGATGACCCGCGAGTCGGTGAGCGAGGAGGTCGCGAAGGCCAGGCGCGACGGCACGTTCGTCTTGATCAGACCCGTCACCACGTCGACCGACGGACGCTGGGTGGCCAGTACGAGGTGGATGCCGGCGGCCCGGGCCTTCTGCGTGATCCGCACGATCGCGTCCTCGATGTCCCGGGGCGCGGTCATCATGAGATCGGCGAGCTCGTCCACGACGGCGACGATGTACGGGTACGGGCGGTAGACGCGCTCGCTCCCGGGCGGGGTGGTGATGGCGCCCGATTTCACGCGATCGTTGAAGTCGGTGATGTGGCGCACCCGGGTCGACTTCATGTCCTGATAACGCTGCTCCATCTCCTCGACCAGCCACGCCAGCGCCGCTGCCGCCTTCTTGGGCTGGGTGATGATGGGGGTGATCAGGTGCGGGATGCCCTCGTACGGTGTCAGTTCGACCATCTTGGGGTCCACGAGGATCAGCCGCACCTCGTCCGGGGTCGCCCGGGTGAGCAACGACACGAGCATCGAGTTGACGAAACTGGACTTGCCCGAGCCCGTCGAACCCGCCACCAGCAGGTGCGGCATCTTCGCCAGATCGGCGGTGACGAAATCCCCCTCGATGTCCTTACCCAGCCCGATGAGCATCGGGTTGTGCTTCGTGGCGGTCTTGGGATCGGTGAGAACGTCGGCGAGTCTGACCAGTTCACGGTCGAGATTGGGGACCTCGATACCCACGGCGGACTTGCCCGGGATCGGGGCGAGGAGCCGGACGTTGTCGGTGGCCACCGCGTAGGCGATGTTCCGGTGCAGCGCGGTAATCTTCTCCACCTTCACACCGGGGCCCAGCTCGACTTCGTACCGCGTGACCGTCGGCCCGCGGGTGAACCCGGTGACCGCGGCGTCGATCTTGAACTGTTCGAGGACGCCCTGGATGGCCTCGATCATCTGGTCGTTGGATTCGCTGCGCTCCTTGGGCGGGTCTCCCGCGGTCAGCAGGCTCACGGGCGGCAGGGTGTACTCGACCCCGTTGAGCAACTGCTTCTGGGAATCGAGCCGGTCGACGTCACTGTCCGCCGCGGTGTGGGAGGACGGGGAGTTGGTCTGCGGCACAACGGCTGCGTCCGCTGCTGCGCGGGATCCCGCCGGGCGGGCGGTGGTCGCGACGATGTCGTCGTCCACGCCGGGCCCGTCGACGCCGTCGACGACGCCGGTGTCGGCCGAGGGCAGTACTGCGGTGCGAGCGGCCGATTTCCGGGACCGGCGCTGGGGTGCGGCGGGGGGCCCGTCGCCCTCGGACACCGACTCGCCTGCTGCACCGGCGGCAGCCGGCATCTCGACCGTCTCCCCGGTGCTCGGCGTATCCGACCACGCGGCCACCCGGCGGCGCGCCTGACGTCGTGGTGCGGGTCGCTCCCGGTCGTCCGGGGTGCCGTTCTCGGAGATCGGGTACGCGGTCGTGGCGTCGGGGTCGTCCCAGACCGCCTCCGGGTCCTCGTGATCGACGATGTCTCCGCTTCCGTCCCACCCGAAGAACCCGCGCACGACTCCCGGGATCTCCCTGGCCGGTCGACCCACAAGAACCAGGACACCGAACGCGACGAGCAGGACCAACAGCGGGACGGCGACGAAGATGGACAGGCCCGCCTCGAGCGTGCCCCCGACGATCCTCCCCAGCACGCCGGCTCCGCCACGGACACCGTCCGGGTCCGCGGGTGAACCCGATCCCAGATGCCACAGACCCAGCACACCGAGTGTGGTCACGGTGGTCCCCACCACCCACCTGGACTGGACGTCGGGCCGTGGCTCCCGGGCCATCACGAGCACGCCCCAGACGCAGAGGACCAGCGGCAGGAGCGCGCTGGGGGTTCCGACGACCGTCCGGACACCCGTGTCGATCCACTCCCCGACCGGGCCCGCCGCGCCGAACCACACCGCTCCTGCGAACACGATCGCGATCCCGACGAGGGCCAACCCGAGTCCGTCCCGTCTGTGCGGCGGCGCGACACGGTCCTCGTCGTCAGCGCCCCGCAGGCCGCGCACACCGTGACCGAGGCCTCTCGCCATCCCCGCCCATCCACCCCGCAGACCGCGACCGACCGCGCCGAAGGCTCCGGACGTCCGTTCCGGAGCGGGCGTCACCGCGCGGGAACGTGCGCGGGTACCGGACTTCGGAGTCGAGACGACGGCACCGCGCCGGGAACCACCCCCACGGGACGACGACGAGGTAGACGCGGTGGTTCGCTGTCCGGCGGACTTCGAGGCCGGGCGTCGTCCACCTGGGGCACGGGTGGATCGCGTGTTCGAGCTGGGTGCCATGGGAGTCACTCTATCTTCTCGCACCCCATCGGTAACAGCAGCCACACGGGGCGGCGGTAGGTCAGATGCCCCTCGGCACCGCCTCCAGCGCGGCGATCCCCTGGTGCGAGCCGGAGATGTCCACGTCGGCCGCACGCCGACCGAACGCCCACAGGAGAAGCTCCACGGGGGCGGCCGTCACGCTGACGAGCGGGGCGAGCGCGGCCCCGGTGGACACCGCACCGGGCTTGCTCAGACTCATCCCCGGAGGGGTACGCAGATCGACACGGGCGGTCACCCGCCGCAGGAACGTCTTCGCCACGGTCGTCCCGAGCGCCCAGATGCGATCGAGATCCTCGATGCCGAACTCCCGCGCCGTCCACTGCCCGTCGGCCCTTCGGACGTCCTCGTGGTGCACGAGGTACTCCGCGGCATTGGCCACACGGTCTGCGTAGCGGAGCGGTGAGTACCACGGTGCGCCCGCGGCGATCTTCTCCAGCAGTTCCTCCCACGGGGTCTCGGTCTCCCGGAGGCGCAGGTCCTCCATGCGCGAGGCGAGCGCCGGCAGGACGATCCCCGCGGCGACGTCGGGGCGCGCTTCTCGCACCACCAGGTGCGCGGCGAGATCCCGGGTCGTCCACCCGTCGCACAGTGTCGGCGCCTCCGGACCGGCGGCACGCATCGTCTCGACGAGAGCGCTCCGCTCCCGTTGCGCCAGTGTCCGCCGGCCGGGGTCCACCCGCCTCAGCCCTCCGCCGCCACGGAGGTGATGACGGTGGGCACGATCATCGGCTTGCGGCGCCACTTCTCGGACACCCAGGAACCGACTGTGCGGCGCACCGACTGCGCGAGGCGGTAGGGATCGGTCTCACCCTCGCCCGCCAGGTCCCACAATGCGTTCTCGACGAGCTCGACCACGGGGTCCAGTGCGCCCGGCTCGTCGGTGAAGCCCTTTCCGATGATCTGGGGCTTGCTCACCGGTCGCCCGGTACGGGGATCCACGACCACGGTCGCGACGATGAAGCCGTCCTCGGCGAGCGCGGTGCGGTCAGCCAGGACGGTGTCACCGATGTCGCCGGTCGACAGGCCGTCCACGTAGAGATTGCCCACCTGGACCTGGCCGACCACCGAGGCCTTCCCGTCCACCAACTCCACCACGACGCCGTTCTGGGCCAGCACCACGTTCTCCTCCGGCACCCCGGTGGCGATCGCCAGAGCCTTGTTGGCACGCAGGTGTCGCCACTCGCCGTGGACCGGCATCGCGTTCTTGGGGCGCACGGCGTTGTAGACGAAGAGCAACTCCCCCGCGTCGCCGTGGCCCGACACGTGGACGTTCGCGTCGCGGCTGGTGACCACGTTCACGCCCATCTGGGACAGGCTGTTCTGGACACCGAAGACGGGCTCCTCGTTGCCCGGGACGATGGACGAGGAGAAGATCACGGTGTCGCCCTCGGAGAGGTTGATCTGGCGGTGCTCACGGCGCGCCATGCGGGACAGCCCCGCCATCGACTCGCCCTGCGTTCCGGTGGTCATCACGACGACCTTCTCGGACGGGAGCTTCGCCGCGGTATCCATGTCCACGATCACGTTCTTGGGATCGGACAGCAGCCCCATCTCGAGTGCGATCTCCATGTTCCGGATCATCGACCGACCGGTGAGGGCGACCTTGCGCCCGCTCGCGGCGGCCGCCTCGATGACCGACTGGACGCGGTAGACGTTCGAGGCGAAGCACGCCACGACCACGAGCTGACGGGCGTCCGAGATGAGCCGTTGGAGAGCGGGACCGATCTCAGACTCCGACCGACTGACGCCCGGCGTGGTCGCGTTGGTCGAGTCCATCAGCAGGAGGTCGATGCCCTCGTCACCGAACCTGCCCATCTTGGGCAGGTCGGTGGGGCGCTTGTCCGTCGGGAGCTGGTCCAGCTTGATGTCGCCCGTCATCATCACCGACTGACCGCCGGCGCGGATGACCACGCCGAGGCACTCGGGGATCGAGTGGTTGACGTCGAAGTAGCGCACCTCGAACTTCCCGAGGGTGCTCACGCTGGACTCGTCGACCTCACGGAAGACGGGCTTGATGCGGTGCTCACGGCACTTGGCCGCGACCAGTGCGAGCGTGAAGCGGGACCCCAGGATCGGGATGTCCGGTCGGAGCTTGAGCAGGAACGGGATGGCCCCGATGTGATCCTCATGGGCGTGGGTCAACACGAGCGCCTCGACCTGGTCGAGGCGGTCCTCGATGTGCCCGAAATCGGGGAGGATGAGGTCCACTCCCGGCTCTGTCGAGCTCGGGAACAGCACGCCACAGTCGACGATGAGCAGCTTCGAGTCGTACTCGAAGGTCATCATGTTGCGGCCGATCTCGGTGACTCCACCGAGGGCCACCATCCGCAGCGCTCCCTTGCGGGGCTTGGGCGGGCTGGGCAGACGCACGGTCATGTCCCCGCCCTGCATGGTCTTGACCCCGCCGAACTCGGCCGTGGAGGTGTTGCCGTTCCCGCGACCGCGGCCCCGGCCTCCGCGGCCGCGACCCTGCTGCCCACCGGACTGGCTCTCACCGGACTGGTTTCCACCGCCTGCGGACCCACGCCCGCGACCGCGCGAACCGCCCTTGGGAGAATCCTGCTTCTGGTCCTGCTGTCCCTTGCCCTGCTGTCCCCTGCTCTTCTGGGAACCGCCCTGCTGGGAGGCGCCCTGCTGGGACTTGCCCTGCCTCCGCTGCCCCTGACTGTCCTGGTC
>NZ_JADDKI010000572.1:0-1810 GCF_015356725.1 Dietzia sp. SYD-A1 | reverse complement strand
GGCCACGGCCGCGCCCGCGCCGACCCGGCTGGCACGGACCGCAGCCGCGCCCCCCACAGACCGGGGGCCGGCCGTCAGCGCAGCGATTCCTCGCGGAACTCGCCGGGGAAGTCCACTGACGGGCCGTTCTCGCTCTCGCCCTTGCGCAGCTCGACGCGGCGGATCTTGCCCGAGATGGTCTTGGGCAGGTCGGTGAACTGCAACCGCCGGACCCTCTTGTAGCCGGCCAGGTGGGTGCGGGAGTAGTCGAAGATCTGGCGGGCGGTGTCCTCGGTCGGCTCCCAGCCGCCGGCCAGGACGACGAACGCCTTCGGCACGCTGAGCCGAACGGGGTCGGGGGAGGGGACGACCGCGGCCTCGGCCACCGCCGGGTGTTCCAACAGGACGGACTCCAGCTCGAACGGCGAGATCCGGTAGTCGGAGGACTTGAACACGTCATCGGTCCGGCCCACGTAGGTGATGTAGCCCTCGGAGTCGCGCGACCCCACGTCGCCGGTGTGATAGAAGCCGTCCGCGTAGGCGGCATCGGTTCGTTCGGCGTCGCCGTGGTAGCCGACCATCAGGCCGAGCGGGCGGGGGTCCAGACGCAGGCAGATCTCGCCCTCGGCGCCCTCGCCGGCGACCTCCTGCCCGGTGGCCGGATCGACCAGCACCACGTCGAAGCCGGGGCAGGGCCGGCCCATGGACCCGTCCTTGATGGGTTGCCCCGGCGTGTTGGCGATCTGCACGGTGGTCTCGGTCTGGCCGAAGCCGTCGCGGATGGTCACCCCCCACGCGTCGCGGACCCGGCCGATCACCTCGGGGTTGAGCGGCTCACCGGCGCCCACGGCCAGCCGCGGTGGGACCATCAACTGGGTGAGGTCGGCCTGGATGAGCATGCGCCACACGGTGGGCGGGCAGCACAGGCTCGTCACGCCGCAGCGGTCCATCTCCCGCATCATCGCCGTGGCGTCGAAGCGGGAGTAGTTGTAGATGAACACGCATGATCCGGCGATCCACGGGGTGAAGACGTTGGACCAGGCGTGCTTGGCCCACCCGGGGGAGGACACGTTGAGGTGGACGTCGCCGGGCTGCAGGCCGATCCAGTACATGGTCGACAGGTGCCCGGCGGGGTAGGAAGCGTGCGTGTGCTCGACGAGCTTGGGCTTGCTGGTGGTCCCGGAGGTGAAGTACAGCAGCAGGGTGTCGTCGGCACGGGTGGTGTGGCTGGGCTCGAAATCGGGGGACGCGTCCATCGCGGCGGCGAGGTCGGTCCAGCCCTCGGGGGCGCCGCCCACCGAGATGCGCTGGTAGTCGCCGGCGATGGTGGTGAACCGGTCGGCGAGCTCGTCGCGGGCGATCACGTGCTTGATCCCGCCGCGGGCGATGCGGTCGCGGAGGTCGCCCTCCGCCAACAGGGTGGTGGCGGGGATGACGACGGCGCCGAGTTTGATCACGGCGAGCATGACGTCCCACAGTTCCACCTGGTTGGCGAGCATGAGCAGGACCCGGTCCCCGGGCTCGACACCGCGCTCGCGCAGCCAGTTGGCGGTGCGGTCCGAGCGGACGCGCATCTCGTCGAAGGAGTACTTGGCCTCGGTGGGGGCGCCGCCGCCGTCGTGCTCCTCGACGATCCACAGTGCGGGGTCGCTGTTCCCCTCGGCCTCGACGTCGAACCAGTTCAGGGCCCAGTTCCACTCGTCGAGTTCGGGCCAGGCGAAGCCCGCCCGGGCGGCGTCGTAGTCCTCCGCGGTGGCCTGCAGGAAGTCGCGTGCGGCGCGGAAGCGGGTGGTGGCGTCGGTGTCGAGCGGGGCCATTGAGTCTCCTGACG
>NZ_JADDKI010000571.1:0-1702 GCF_015356725.1 Dietzia sp. SYD-A1 | reverse complement strand
GACGCGGGGCCCGTGGCGGGCGCGGGGTTGGAACCGGTCGTCCGGGAGTCGACCCCGGCTCTCATCGCCCGGACCCTCCGCCGGGCGATCTCCGACGGTACGTTCCCCCCGGGTGCGCAGCTCGGAGAGGCCGCGCTGGCACGGTCGCTCGGGGTGAGCCGAGGGCCCCTGCGGGAGGCCATGCAGCGCCTGACCCAGGAGGGGTTGCTCGTCTCGCACCGCAACCGTGGCCTGTTCGTCGCGGACCTCTCCGCCGAGGCGGTCGAGGACATGTACCTTCTCCGGACCACGGTCGAGACCGCCGCGTTGGACCGGGTTCTCCACTTGGGACTGGGCGCCGACACCGCGGATGCGCTGGACGCGGCCGTGGACGCGATGGCCTCCCTCGCCCACGAACCACGGTCGGGGGCCATGGTCGAGGCGGATCTGGACTTCCACCACGTCCTGGTGGAGGCGGCCCGGAGCCCCCGCCTGTCGCGGGTGCACGAGACCGTGCTGGTCGAGACGAGCATGTGTCTGCACGCGATGGCCGGCACCTATTCGGACGCGGAGTCCAGGCTCGCCGAACACAGGGCGATCGCCGGGGCGATTCGCGCGGGGGACCCTGACCGGGCCAGGGGGTTGTTGGTCGACCACATGAGGGACGGTCTGGCCAGGGTCCGGGAGGGCGGCCCGGCGCGGTGACCCGGCGTCTTCAGCGAACGGCCGCGAGCCCGCTGCGCATCGCCCACGCCACCGCCTGCGGCCGGGTCGTCACCCCGATCTTGCGGTAGGCCTCACGGATGTAGGTCTTCACCGTGTTGATCGACAGATAGCAGACCGTCGCGATCTCCTCGTTGGACAGACCCTGGGCGATGAGCGCCAACATCTCCGATTCCCGGGGGGTCAGGCCCATGTCGCCGATCGGCCACATCCCCGCGGGCCCGTGCTCGCCGTCGTGCCCCAGCAGTCGCACCCGCTCGCCCGCGGCCACCCGTTCCACCGACTCGACCAGTTGTTCACCGGACAGCGACTTGGACAGATACCCCGTGGCGCCGGACGCGAAGGCGTCGTCGATCGCGCGCGGGTCCGTGACGGCCGAATAGACGGCGACGGCGCCGATCATGGGGTCGAGCGCCATGGCAGAGCACCGTGCCTGCCAGTCGGCGGGCGAGGCGAAGGTGTCGAACAGCACCACGTCCACCGGCGCGTCCCCGGGTGAACCGGGCCGGCCCGCCACGACCTGTACGCGGTCGCGGAACGGGGAGAGCAGGGCGTGAACGCCCGCGATGACCACTGTGTAGTCGTTCTCCACCGAGACCCTGACGGACATTGCAGAACTTTAACAGTCGCGCCCCATCCCACCCCTGGGGATGTGCCGAACAGTCTCGACCGTGGAAGAAGCTGGGTCGGACGGGGAGGGAGAACCATGACGATCGCAGCTGCGAGGATCATCGAGCGATGGGCCTGGGCCGAGCACGGGCTGTGCAGAGACGTACCGGACCTCTTCTACAACGCCGACGACGACCCCAAAGGCCTCCGGCGGCGTAAGGAGGCGGCGGCCACGAAGCTGTGTGGGCAGTGCCCTGTCATCCGACAGTGTCGCGCGCACGCCGTGGGCAACCGGGAACTCTACGGGGTCTGGGGCGGCATGACGGAGGCCGAGCGACACCGCCTCGCCGGCCGGGCCCGCACCGGCTGACGGCCCTGAACGAGCCGGCCC
>NZ_JADDKI010000570.1:0-2971 GCF_015356725.1 Dietzia sp. SYD-A1 | reverse complement strand
GGCCACAGCGCTGCGAAACTCGGGCTGACCCGGCCAGCCGGGCGCGGTGGCCGGGTCAGCCCGAGTTTCGCAGCGCTGTGGCCAGGCCGTTCATCGTCAATTGGATGCCCGTGCGCACGTCGGGGTCGTGATCGCCCGCGCGGTAGCGCCGCAGCAGCTCCACCTGCAGCCTGTTGAGCGGTTCGAGATACGGGAACCGGTTCCGGACGGAGCGGGCGAGGGCCGGGTTGTCGTCCAGCAGGGTCTCCTGACCGGTCACGGCCAGCAGCATCTCGCGGGTGAGCTCGAACTCGTCGGAGATCACCCCGTGGATCCTCCTGCCCACCTCGGCGTCCGGGACCAGCTCGGCGTACCGGCCCGCCAGACTCATGTCGGCCTTGGCCATGACCTGGGCCATGTTGGACAGCGTGGTGCGGAGGAACGGCCAGTCCCGGTAGAGGCGGCGCAGTGTGGCCAACCGCTCCTCGGCGTTGGCGCCCCCCGCGTCGTGGCCCTCCGAGTCCGTGGGCCCGCCGTCGTCGATCCAGCGCTTCAGGGCGCTGCCCACGCCGAACCAGCCGGGCAACATCACACGGGACTGCGACCACGACAACACCCACGGGATCGCCCGGAGGTCGTCGACCGAGGAGGTCTGCTTCCGGGACGTGGGGCGGGAGCCGATGTTGAGCTCGCCGATCTCGCTGAGCGGGGTGGAGGTGGTGAAGTACTCGATGAACCCCGGGTCCTCGTGGACCAGCTCGGCGTACGCCTCGCGACCGAGGCGGGCGAGGGCGGCCATCACCGCGTAGGCCTGCTCCGCGTCGTCCCCCAGACCCTCCACGTCGAGCAGCGAGACCTCGAGGGTGGCCGCCACCAGTGCCTCGAGGTTGCGGCGGGCCCGGACGGGCTCCGAGTACTTGGCGGAGATGATCTCCCCCTGTTCGGTGATCCGAAGCGCGCCCTGCACCGCGCCCGGGGGCTGCGCGAGGATCGCGTCGTAGGAGTTCCCGCCGCCGCGCCCCACCGCGCCGCCGCGGCCGTGGAAGAAGCGCAGGTGAACGTCCGCACGGGCGGCCGCGTCGACCAGAGCGAGCTCGGCCTCGTACAGCGACCAGTTGGCGGCGAGGTACCCCCCGTCCTTGTTGGAGTCCGAGTAGCCCAGCATGACCTCGAGCACGTCCTCCTGGGACCGCACCAACGCGCGGAACTGGGGCAGCGCCAGCGCCGCGTCGAGCATCCGTGCCCCGCCGGCGAGGTCGTCGATGGTCTCCAGCAACGGGATGAGGCGCACGGTCGACCGGGGTTCGTCCGGGCTACCGGAGAACAGTCCGACCTCCTTGAGGAGGATGGCGGGTTCGAGCAGGTCGGAGACCGAACCGCACATCGACACGATGTAATGGGGCACCACGTCCGGTCCGAGCCCGGCGACCGCTTCCGCGGCCGCACGCAGGACGCCCATCTCCTTGTCCGCGAACTCCGAGAGCTCCGCACGGACGCCCAGCAGCGGGCGATCGTGGGAGAGCTCGGCGAGCAGGAGCTCGACACGGGCGTCCTCGTCGAGAGCCGAATAGTCCTCGGACACCCCGGCGAGCGCGAACAGCTCGGTGAGCAGGTCCTCGTGCGACTCCGAGTTCTGGCGCATGTCCAGGGACTGCAGGTGGAACCCGAACGAGTTCAGCGCCCACCGCAGGTCCCGCAGTCGCGGGGCCCGCAGCAGGTCTGACCCCACCGCGGAGAGTCCGGCGTCGATGGTCTCGAGGTCCGCCGCCATCTCCTCCGGGTCCTCGTACGGGGGATCGTCGTCCAGGCCGATGAGACGCCCGGCGGACAGGAGTACCGAGCGGGGCAGCGACGACCCGGTCGCGCGGGCACGCGCGGCGAGCCGACGACGGACCACGCGGACCGCCTGGCGGAACGGTACGTCCTCCCGGGCCGGGCTCCCCTCGACCTGGGTGTCCTCGAGGGAATCGGCCAACGCGGCTATCCCCGGGTCGACCTCGACGATCCGGGCCGACATCGACAACTCGCGTTCGAGGAGTCGCAGCTGCTCGGCGTAGTGACCGTGCAGCAGCTCGGCCGCCCGGTCGGTGGCGAACCGCACCACGTCACCCGTGACGTACGGGTTGCCGTCGCGGTCGCCGCCGATCCACGAACCGGGCCGCACCACCGCACGACCCCCGCACCCGAGGCGGTCGTCGATCTGGGCGTTGAGCGGCGGGATCACCTCCAGCAGGGTGGCCTCGTAGTACTGCAGACCGGCCATCACCTCGTCCTCGATGTGGGGACGCTCGTTACGGATGAGAGCGGTCTGCCACAGCGCGAGCACGAGGCGGCGCAGCTCGAGCTCGATCTCCGCGATCTCCGCCTCCGTCACCGGGTCCTGGTCCCTCGAGCGCAGATCGTCCCGGCGACCCATGAGGAGATGCACCCGGCGGGTGGCCTCGAACACCATCCGGCGACGGGTCTCCGTGGGGTGCGCGGTGAGCACCGGGGACACGCGGGCGGTCGCCCGCACGGCGGCCAGTCGCTCGTCGTCGTCCGCCGCCAGCAGGTCCGCGACCCGGGTCCACGTGACCTCCAGGTCCCCGTCGGGCGGCGACTCTCCCGCGGCCCGGTGGATCCGCCTGCGGCGCTCCTGATGCAGGTCCTCCGCCACGTTGGCGAGCAGGGCGAACAGGGAGAACGCGCGGATCACCGGGATGGCGTCGGCGGCGCTGATGTCCTTGAACAGGGCGGACACCTCGTCCCTGTCGGCCTCCGAGCGCCGGACCGCGAACGCCGTCCGGCGGGCCGTCTCGACGAGATCGAACACCCGGTCCCCTGCGTGTTCCCGGATCGTGTCGCCGAGCAGGGAACCCAGGAACCGGACGTCCTCCCGCAGGGGGGCCACCGCCCGGGCGAGAGGATCGGTCCCGGAATCGGGTGCGAGGCGATCCTGTGCGGTGTCTGTCATGGCCGCCAGGGTAGGCGGGGGATGTGACACCTGGGTGAA
>NZ_JADDKI010000569.1:0-2072 GCF_015356725.1 Dietzia sp. SYD-A1 | reverse complement strand
GGAACATGGATTCACCTTGTCGTCCGGGGGCGGGGCACGACCGGGACAGCCCAGTCACTAGAGCACCATACGTCACATTAGTCACACGAGCCACACCTACCGCGTTGCGTGTCACGAGTCGGCGCGTCGCCCGGTCAATACACTCGTCGGCGAACGCCACGCCCGAACTGGCTGACACCACGCCCGAACGTGCGGACGCGGTGCCCGACGGAAGGACCCTCGTGACCCCACCCCCCGAGATCGCGATCCGGGCGCGCGGCCTGCGCAAGACCTACACCCGCGGCCGGGTGCAGGTCAGGGCCCTCGACGGCGTGGACGTGACGGTGGACAAGGGGCGGTGGACCGCGATCATGGGCCCCTCCGGCAGCGGCAAGTCCACGCTCATGCACTGCCTGGCCGGACTCGACTCCCCTGATCAGGGCACGGTGTCGATCGGGTCGACCGACATCACCCGCCTCGGCGACGCCGGTCGGACGCGCCTGCGACGGGCCAGGGTCGGGTTCGTGTTCCAGTCCTTCAACCTCGTCCCCTCCCTCTCGGTGCGCGAGAACATCGTCCTGCCCGTCCGGATGACGCTGCGCCGCCCGGACCGCGCCCGGCTCGACTCCCTGGCGGGCGAGCTCGGTATCGGCGACCTGCTGCGTCGTCGCCCGCACGAACTCTCGGGCGGCCAGCAGCAGCGGGTGGCGATCGCCCGCGCACTGCTCCCCCGGCCCGACGTGGTCTTCGCCGACGAACCCACCGGCAACCTCGACTCCGAATCCGGGGAGGCGGTGCTCGGCCTGCTCGGTGCGTGCGCTCGGGAGAGCGGCCAGACCGTGGTCATGGTCACCCACGACACGCACGCCGCCGCCCACACGGACACGGCGTTGATCCTGGCCGACGGGCGGATCGCCGACGAGGTCGGCTCCCCCACCCAGGACACCGTCGACGCCGCCATGCGCACGCTCGCCGGCCGGCGCGCGGCCACCGCGTGAACCCCCGACTGATCCTGGGCCAGCTCCGCGCGAACGCGGTCCGCTACCTGGGCACGGTCCTGGCCATCGCCGTCGCGGTGGGCTTCGTCCTGGCCTCGGTGGGTGTCCTGCGCACGATCTCGGCCAGCGCGGACGCCACCTTCGGCCTGCGCTACGCGGGCACCTCGGTTCTCGTGCAGAACCTCGGCGACCGCACCTCCGCCGGTTCCGACGCCGGGCGCGCCGAGGCCGCGGAGGCGCAACGGCTCGGCCTGGAGGCCATCGCCTCCACTCCCGGGGTCCGGGCGGCCACGGTCGACACGCGATCGTACGTCCGGGTCCGTGTGGAGGGACGGGCCCAACAGATGACGACGGCGACGGCGCTGGCCGCCGACGACGACCTGCGATGGCAGAGGCTGGCCTCCGGCAGACTGCCCGACGGGCCCGGTGAGGTGGCCGTGCGCGCGGACTCTGATATCCCCCTGGGCGCGTCATTCGAGGTCCGGCCGCCCGGCGGCTCCGATCCCTCCCCCGTCACGGTGGTGGGCCTGTTCGACCTGTCGGGCCAGCCTGATCTCGAGGCCGCGTTCCCGCTGTACACCGTCGACGAACAGATCCAGCAGTGGTCCGCGGGGGGCGCCGGCGGAGACGTTCGCGTGGCCGGGGACGGCTCGGTGCCCGACCCCGTTCTCGCGGAACGGATAGCCGAACGCCTCTCCGCCCTCCCGGGGACCTCGGCCGTGGAGGTCTCCACCGGCGCCGCGGAGGCCGAGGCGCTCGCCGAGTCGTTCGTGGGGGGCCGCGACGTCTATACCCGGGCCCTGCTCGCCTTCACCGTCCTGGCCGTGGCGGTGGCCTCACTGGTGATCGCGACGACCTTCGCCGTGGTGTTCGCCGCCCGCGTCCGCGAGAGCGCGCTGCTGCGCTGCCTGGGCGCCTCGCGGCTGCAGCTGCGCCTGTCCGGGGCTGCCGAGGCACTGGTGGTGGCCGCCCTCGCCACCGGTCTCGGACTGGCCCTGGGCCGGACGGGGGTCTCGGCGGCCACGGGGCTGGCTCCGAGGCTCGGGGTGACGATCCCGCTCCAGGAGGTCACCGTGCCGCCCGGCGCGTACGCCC
>NZ_JADDKI010000568.1:0-1374 GCF_015356725.1 Dietzia sp. SYD-A1 | reverse complement strand
GCGCCGGCCCGACCAGGTGAATCCGGCCGGCCACGGGATCGACGGCGTCCACCACGATCCGGCCCGCCGGCAGCGCGGGGTCGGGCATCGGGATCCGCAGGAGGTCCTCGCGGCGGACGGCTGCGTCGGCGGCGCGCATCCGCTCGCGCGCCTGCTCGACTCCGTGGTCGTGTACCGCGCGGCGCCTGCCCGCGGACTCCTGGGCGGAGCTACGGCGCGCGTTCATCAGGATCTTGGGCATCCCGCCGGCGGCCTGCACCCGGCGTCCCTGCGCGAGTCGACGGCTCGCCTTCTCCATCCCCTCGATGCGGTCCCGCTTCTCGGTGCGCCACTCGTTGCGGGCACCCGACAACGCCTGCGCGGCCGCGGATTGTTCGGCCTCGATCACCTCCCGGTACAGCGAATACGGCCCGCCGAACACCCTGCACCGCCCGGACCGCACCTCCACCGTGGCATCGACCCGCTCGAGCAGCTCCAGGTCGTGGCTCACCACCACGGCGATCCGCCGTCCCGTCGAGACGAACCTCTCGAGCGCCGTGAACACCCTCGCCCGGGCGCGGTGGTCGAGGTTGTTGGTCGGCTCGTCCACCAGCAACACCGTCGGCTGCGCGAGGAGCCTGCCCGCGAGTGCCGCGAGCGCGCGCTCCCCGCCGGACAGCTCGACCACGGGTCTGCCCAGATCGGTGGGCAGGCCGAGGTCGTCGAGCAGCGCACGGGTCCGCTCGGCCACCGACCAGTCGTCCCCGACGCAGGCGAAGTCGTCGTCGCTCCCCTCCCCGGCCTCGATCCGCGCCAGGGCGGCCAGCCGAGCGGCCACCCCCAGTTCGTCGGCGAGAGTGCGCCGTGAGGGGGCGTCGACGAGCAGCTGCGGCAGGTACGCGACGGTGGGTGGACGAGCGGCCTCGCCGTCGACGGAGATCGACCCCGCGGACGGCGAGAGTTCATCCGCGATCAGGCGCAGCAGGGTGGATTTGCCCGCGCCGTTGCGGCCGACCACGGCGGTGAGACCGGGACGCAGGGCGAGGTCGAGCCCGGAGAAGAGTGGGGTGCCGTCGGGAAACGCGTACGCGACGTCCGACAGGACGAGGAAAGACATGTGTGCTCCAGGGAGGTGGCGGATGGGCCGGGTCTCACCTGGGGTCGAGCACTGTCCTGGGGTCTCCTCGTGTCTACTGCTCAGCCGGCGCCCCCCGCAGCCGGGATCTCTCCGCGGTCACGTCGTGCGCCTGCCGACTTCCGCTGTGCAGATTACGCCCGGGGGCCACAGGGGGCAAGGGTCACCTCGCCCCCGGGCGTCATCTGGTCGTGGCTACTGCGGATCAACCGCCGAATCGCCGCAATAGACACGACCAAAACCCGCGGGGCGGGGCGGAG
>NZ_JADDKI010000567.1:0-1368 GCF_015356725.1 Dietzia sp. SYD-A1 | reverse complement strand
CGCGGTGTGCGCGCAGGACGGTCTCGGGGGCACCGTGCGTGCTCATGTCGTGGACTCCGCGGGGCGGTGGGCGGCGAGATCCGCCCGCCCGGACCCGGGTCGCCGCAGCCGGTCGAGCGCAGCCCTGTCCGCTCCGGTCAGTTCCTCGACCTCGGCATCGGTGGCCGCGCCGCAGTCCAGCGCGCGGACGCAGAAGTCGGCGAGGGCGCGGGCGGTGGCCGGTTCGTCGAGGTATCCGGCCGATCCTGCGCGTCCCTCGACAGTGCTGCCGAGGTAGGCCGAGAGGCGGGCGCCGGCGGTGGGCAGCGAGCGACGGTAGAAGGCGTAGGTGGCCACGTAGCGGGAGACCAGTTGTGCGGGGTGCAGGTCCCAGCCCTGGTAGAAGCCGCGACGCAAGGACCGGTCGACCAGCCGCGCGTGCAGCTGCCAGGCGGAGAGGACGGCGTCCGCCTCCCCCACCGGCAGTCTGTTGGTCGAGCCGTCGGAGAGCGCCACACCGGTGCCGGCGGCGGCGACCTGCATGACGGCCTTGGCGTGGTCGGCGACGGGGTGGTCCATCGCCTGGTACTCGGCGGCGATGCCGCAGGCCGCCGAGTAGTCATAGGTGCCGTAGTGCAGCCCGATGCAGCGTCGATCGGCCGCGTGCACCAGCCGCGCCACCAGCGCGGACCCGTCGGGCCCGCAGATCGACTGCGGGGTCTCGATCTGGATCTCGAACCCGAGGGTCCGCTCGGCCAACCCGGTCGCCTGCTCGAGCTCGCGGCACATCCGGACCATGGCCCGCACCTGGTCCACCGAGGTCACCTTGGGCAGGGTCGGCCGAAAGCCGCTCGCATGGTTGCCGTGCAGCCCGCCGTCCGCCGCGAGTCCGCCGACGAACCGGGTGAAGGTCCGGATCCCACGTCGGCGGGTCCGCGGGTCGAGGGAGCCGAACCGCAGTCCCCAGAACGGAGGGAGCGACGGTGCTGAGGACGGTGCTGACGACGACAACGACGACGAGTCCGGCCCCCGCTGCTCGGTCGCCGTCCGCGTCGCCACCAGATCCGCGAGCACCCGGTCGACGTGCGCGTCCTCGTCGCGGTCGCGGGCGTCGGCGGGCACGCCACGCTGGGTGAAGCCGTCCTCGAAGTCGATGCGGAGGTCCTCGACGGGTTCCCGCGCGAGCTTGTCCCTGACGAGTGTGTGGAGGGATGCGGCCTCGCGCTCGAGGTCGAGAGCCCCCGCAAGCAGGTCCCCGAACACCCCCGCCAGAGCGGAGGTGTCCGGCAGATGGGTGTCGAAGGCCTCGAGCGCGGCTGCGCCGACCTCGGGCACCACGCCGGCGTGGACGCGCTCGGCGGGGAGGTACAGGGTGTGGACGGGCTGGCG
>NZ_JADDKI010000566.1:0-1778 GCF_015356725.1 Dietzia sp. SYD-A1 | reverse complement strand
CATCTGGACCCCGCCGCCGCCACCGGCTTGGCCCTGTGGGCCATCGGCGCCGACCCCTGCCCCCCGCCGCTGCTAGATGAACCCGCCTACACCCACCTGGATCGCGTGTTCATCGAAACCCATGTCACCTACGACGTCGGGCTACGCATCAACGGGACCTGGCACTTCGCCGGCGACACCGCCCCTCCCGGGGGTTTTCACGGGCCCCGCCGCGTCGGCCGAGACCGCCTCACCGACGTCGAGCAGATCCGCTTCTACAGCGCCACCCCGACCCCCCACGGCGGCACCAGCCAGGAACTCCTCGTCATCCCCCAACGCAAGACCGGGGAGTCCGTCTTCCGGGCCGTCGACCGGCGCTTGAACACCGAGGACACCGGGCCCACCAGTCCCCGCCGACGGAGCCCACTGTTGGCGTGGAAGGACACGACCGTCACATCCGGTCCGATGCCGGGCACAAGCCGTGTCTCGCACCCCGGAGGCCGCACCGCGGTCCAGCCGTGGACCCGGCCCGACCGCCACACACCGGTGCATCAGATCGTGTGGGAGGTCTTCGACGTCGACGACCTCGGTGTCGTTCGCGTCTGCGCGACCCTATGGGACGGATACAGCACCCACCCCGACACCATCGACGAGCGGTGACAGCCATGCCCTACTCGACCAGCCCCCACAACAACGTCCCCTTCGGGCCCCCCCGCACCGCACGAGCCCTCTGGAACCTCGACGATATTCCCGCCGACGTCGACCTCACCCGCTGCATGGACCGGCCCGTCGCCGGTACCCACAGCGGAGACCTCGTCATCGACATCCGAGTACTGTCCGCGCTCTACATCGGCGGTGACCCCGACGGCCACTCCCACCGCTTCAATGGCACGTGGTCCATCCCGGGTTCCGCGATTCGCGGACTTGCCCGCAACAGCCTGGCCATTCTTCTCGGACAGCCACTACGGCGCCCTGACCGGCGCAAGAACCCCACCAACGGCGATGAGTTCGCCGCCCCAATCCCCAGGACAGCTCAGAGGGTGTATGACCGCATGCCCGCCGACAACTCCGTCGTCTGGGGTCGGGGCCCTCTCACCGTCGCCGAAGGCCTCTCCGCCACTCAAGCCCTCCTGGGAGACATCTCCGACACCGACCCCGACAGGGCCGTTGCTGGCCGGTTGAGGTTCCACCGCGCCGACGTCTGCACCGACACAGTGAGGGAACTGGAGGCCCGCCCTGTCCGCCTCCTAGGCCCCCACCTGCAGGCCGACTACCTGAGGGCAGACCGCTACGACCCGAAAGCCGACGACCCGGAAGCCGGCCACCCCGACGCCGAGGCGACCTACCTCGGCCCGGTCATGTACCACCATCGCGGGTGGCTCCTCACCAACTATCCGGACACCAACTGGCGGGACGCTGTCAACTCTCACCACGGCGGGCCAAATCGTCACCCGGACGAGAGGACCAGCACCATCATCCGGCCCCTGGTGGGCGCCCCGGGCAATCCCCTGGTGTTTCGGGGCAAGATCTCCTTCTCTAACCTCACCACCACCGAGTTGGCGCTCCTACTGTTCGCCCTGGACCCCAACTCCGTCGCCGAAAACGTGGACGACGACAGTCCACCATTTGCCCACCACCTGGGTCAGGGTGCGCCGCTGGGACTGGGTGCGGTGCGGCTGACTCCCGGCCCGCTGACCCTGCAGGGCGCGAGGCGAGCGTTGGCGGTGCGACCCCCGACCCCCGCCCCTCCGGTCCCCGACCCGACGAGTCTGGTTCGCAAGCACCTCGACACACTCGTC
>NZ_JADDKI010000565.1:0-1933 GCF_015356725.1 Dietzia sp. SYD-A1 | reverse complement strand
CCGCGACCCGGGGCCGGTGTCCGGCGTGCCCGGTGCGCTGGGGACGGGTTTCTGATTGTGTGGGGTGATGACGCCGATGCCACTGCGCCGCCCCCTCACCAGCAGCGCCCGCCGCCTGCCCCGACCCGCCATCGGGATCGCCGCTGCGGCTCTGGCCGCCGCGCTGACCGGCACCGGGTGTGCGGCACTGACCGGGGACACCGGATCGGATGAGCTCCAGCAGTTCCTCTCCGCGCTGAGCAGCGGCGACCTCGGGGGTGCGGCCGCGCTCACCACCGATCCGGCCGCGGCGCAGGAGACCCTCGAGGCCAACGTGCTGGCGATGGGGTTCACCCCCACCCTCTCGGCGAGGACCCCGGACGGGGACCGACGCCCGGACCGCGATCCCGTGCCGGTCGAGATCACCTGGGACATGGGAACCTCCGGGAACGACCAGGCCGACGACGAGGCCGACGACGAGGCCGACGACCAGGCCGACGACGAGGCCGACGACGACGAGGCGGGCTCCGACCCGGCCGGCGGGACCCCCGGCGCGGAAGCCGCCCCCCGCATCGTCACGACCACCGGCGAGGCGCGGACCACCAGGGTCGGCGAGGACTGGAGGGTCGAGTGGTCGCCGACGATCCTCGACACCCGCCTCGAGCCGGGGGGCACCCTGGCCTTCTCCGAGATCCTGGACTACGACACCTCGGTTCTCGACCGCACGGGCGAACCGCTGCTGCAGTGGACTCCGGTGACCGCGGTGACCCTGGCGCCGGGGGCGGTGGAGTCCGCGGACGCGGTCGCGGCGTTGGTCAGCCCCGTGGTGCCGACGATCACCGGGCAGACGATCCGCGACGGCATGGCCGAGGCCGGCGACCAGCCGTACCAGGTCGTCGCGCTCCGCCCGTCCGACATCGACCCGATCCGCGAGCAACTCGCCGCCGTCCCGGGGGTGACGCTCCCCGAACGCGGGGATCTCATCCGCACCGACCGCAGCCTGACCTCTCCTGCGATCAACAATCTGCCGACCGCGTGGATGGACGCGATCGCCGCGGAAGGTGGCTGGACCGCGGAGATCGTCAATCCCGACGCGGAACCGATCGAGCTCGGCAGCGCCCCGGTGGGCCAGGTCGACGACCTCGTCTCCACGCTGCAGATCTCGATGCAACGGGCGGCCCAGCAGGCGGTGGACTCCTCCGCCCTGGGAGCGTCGATCGTGGCGATCCAGCCCTCGACCGGCGGAATCCTGGCCGTGGCACAGAACTCCGTCGCCGACCGGCAGGGGCCGGTGTCCATGCAGGGCCGCTTCCCGCCGGGGTCGACGTTCAAGATCGTCACCACGGCCGCGGCGCTCGAGGCCGGCGTCGTCGGCCCGGACGAGGTCGTGCCCTGCCCGGCCTCGGTGACCGTGTCCGGGCGCACGATCCCCAACGACGACGACTTCGAACTCGGCCCGGTCCCGCTGGAGACCGCGTTCGCCCGCTCGTGCAACACCAGCCAGGCCGTCATCAGCGACCGGCTCTCGCCGGAGGCCATGAAGGACACGGCCGCGAAGCTCGGGCTGGGAGTCGGGTTCTTCGCCCCCGGTCTCGGTATGGACACCTACACCGGGTCCGTGCCCGTCACCGAGCAGGGTCCGGCCCGTGTGGAGGCGGCGATCGGGCAGGGTGAGGTGCTGGCCAGCCCGTTCGGGATGGCGGTCATGACGGCCTCGCTGGCGGGCGGCGGGCGGATGATCCTGCCGCACGTGGTCGACGGGATGCCCGCCACCGCCAACGACACTCCGGAACCCCTGGACCCGGGTGTGGTGGACACCCTGCGCCGGTACATGGAACAGACCGTGCGATCGGGCACCGCGACGGCTGCGAACTCGATCCCCGGACTCGGGGGCAAGACCGGGACGGCCGAGGTCGGCACCGGCCCCGCCCACGGGTGGTTCGTCGGCTCCACC
>NZ_JADDKI010000564.1:0-560 GCF_015356725.1 Dietzia sp. SYD-A1 | reverse complement strand
GGGCTGGGGTTCGGTGGGGGGTGTCTGCCCAAGGACATCCGGGCGTTCATGGCCCGCGCGGGGGAGTTGGGTGCCGATCAGGCGATGTCGTTCCTGCGGGAGGTGGACTCGATCAACATGCGTCGCCGGGAGCGGATGGTGGATCTGGCGACCGAGGCGTGTGGGGGGATGTTGATCGGTAAGACGATCGCGGTGTTGGGGGCGGCGTTCAAGCCGGACTCCGACGACGTGCGGGATTCCCCGGCGTTGAACGTGGCGGGGATGCTCTCGCTCAAGGGGGCGCAGGCGGTGGTGTACGACCCGCAGGCGTTGGACAACGCGCGGGCGTTGTTCCCGACGTTGACGTATGCGGGGTCGGCGATCGAGGCGTGTGAGGGCGCGGACGTGGTGCTGGTGGCCACGGAGTGGCCGGAGTTCCTCGGGTTGGACCCGGCCGCCGTGACCCGGGTGGCGCGGGGGCGGATCATGCTGGACGGGCGCAACTGCATGCCTGCCGAGGCCTGGCGCGCGGCCGGGTGGACCTACCGCGCCCTCGGGCGCGGGGTGGGCATCTCCTGACC
>NZ_JADDKI010000057.1:0-9373 GCF_015356725.1 Dietzia sp. SYD-A1 | reverse complement strand
GGCGGGGATCAGTGGCGACACGGGGGATATCCCTGATGCCCCGACGCCCCCGAGAGGCGCACACTGGGGGCATGACGCAGCAGCCCGGATCCCCCCAGTACGGCGAACCCCAGTACGGCCAGCCCGTGGCCGGACCCGACGACCGCACGCCCGCGGCCCTGGCGCACGCGTCCAGCCTCATCGCCATGGCGCTCTCGGCGGGGTGGCTCTCCTTCGTGGGCCCGCTGGTCATGTGGCTGATCTACAAGGACCGCAGCCCGTTCGTCCGGCAGGCCGCGGCCGGGTCCTTCAACTTCAACGTCGGTCTGTGGATCATGAGCATCGTCGGCTGGGTCTTCATCATCACCGTGATCGGCATCCCCATCGGACTGGTCCTGCTGGCGGTCTCCTTCGTCCTCCAGATCGTCGGTCACCTGATCGGAGTCGTGCGCGCGACCCGGGGCCGGACCATCAACTACCCGTTCCAGCTGCGCATCCTGAGCTGACGACCCCGCTCCCCCCGGTCAGCGCGCGGAACTCGTCGTCGGCCCCTCCCACCGACGCGGCGCCGCCGCCTCGCACCGGTCCCGGCGATCCGGTAGTAACGAGAGGGGGCGGCGCGCCATCCGGGCGCGCGGGAGCCGAAGGGACGCGGAATGGGCGCAGATGCGCGCATGAACACCGGGGTCGACGCCGAGGTCGTCCGTGATGTCAGCGCAGCGGCCGGCGCGTCCGGTCCGGCGCCGGGCGACGTCCGACTCACCAGCGTCCACAATTTCCGGGACGTCGCCGGCCATGGATACGCACTCGAGCCGTCCGGGACCATGGCCCGCGGTCTGGTCTACCGGTCCACCACCTTGTCCGTGGGTGAGGACGATCTCGGCGTGCTCAACCGGCTCGGGGTGAGCACCGTCGTCGACCTGAGGACCGACGAGGAGATCGTCCGACAGCCCGACGTGATCCCGGACGGGGCCCACTACCTCGCGATCGACGTCCTCGCCGGGAACACCTCCGCCGCCGCCTTCACCGGGGCCGGCACGTACAGCGTCGAGGACGCCCGGCGGGAGACGGCGATCATGTACGAGCGGTTCGTCGTCGGGGACGCCGAGCGGACGGGTTTCGGACGCGCGGTCCGCGCCGTGGCGCGGTCGACGGGCCCGGCGATCGTGCACTGCACCGCCGGCAAGGACCGGACCGGCTGGACCTCTGCCGTCCTGCAGCTGCTCGCCGGCGTCCGCGAGGAGGACGTGATCGCCGACTACATGCTGACGCGCGAGCTGTCCGTCGACTTCGTCGACGCCATCCGCTCCTACGTCCGCGCGGAGATGCCCGAACGCCTGGAGGCGATCGACGTGCTCATCGGGGTCGAGGAGGTCAACATCAGGCGGTCGCTGACAGCGTTGACCCGTGAGTTCGGCGATGTCCGTCGCTACCTCGTGGAGGGCGCCGGTGTGGAGGAGGGCCTGGTGGACGAGTTGGGGGCCCGGCTCAGAACACCACGATGACCGCGCCGAGCACGCCCCCGAAGGCGATCGCCTCGAGAACCACCGCCACCGTGCGGCCCACCTCGGTCCGTGCCATCGAATGAACCCTGGGGCCCGCCATCGTCAGCGCGAACACCAGCACCAGCAGCGCCACACCCACCAGGGTGTCGGCGAGGAGTGCCGCGACGCCGTAGACGGCTCCGAGGCCGATCAACCCTCCCGTCGCCGCGGCGGAGACCGTGGTCAGCGGCGCCGGGAAGACCGCGGCCGGAGCGGTGTCGCGGATCCCGCGGTCGTCGACGCCGGGCCGGGCCTCCGCCCCGGGGCCCTCAGCAGGAGGATCCGGGACGGAATGGCTCCGGCCCCCGTCCTCTAGCGTCAGATGTCCGTTCATGTCCAGGACCCTACGTCCGATTTCCACGGGAACGCTCGGGCGACCTTAGGAAACTGATCGGAAAATGGAAAGGACTGGTCAAGGGCGGTATTTCGGCCGGAGAGATCGGTCACAACGTCGGCTAGGGCAGCTGCCGGGGCCGTGCGGCTGCAGGACCGTCACAGTGTCCGCCCGCGTAGGATCTCGCCTGGAACCGGTGGGGGCCGGGACTAGTTCGACAGCGGGGAAGATCGGGGGATCGGCGTGGGAGCTACGGGTGCACTGGGAGGGTGGTTCGAGCCCGGAGACGATGCCGGGAGGGCCTTCGACGAGGCCGAGGCGCTGCTCATGGCGTGTGAGGACCTCACCGCCGTGATGGAGACCATCCGGCACTCGGATTCCCCGGTCGAGGCGCGGCGCGCCCTCAAGACGGGGTTCGGGTTCTCCGGGAGGCAGGCCGCGTTGCTCCTCACGCTCCCGGTGATGTCGTTCACCCGATCCGAACGCGACCGGATGCGCGACAGCCGCCGGGACCGGCTGGAGCTCTTCGCCGACGTCACCGGGTCGATCCCGGCGCTGCGGCAGGACGACGTCCGATCGGCACCGGCACTGGCTCCTGTGGGCCCGGATCCATCCGTCGCCCGGCCGGAGTGGGCCGCCGACATCGAGGGAGCCCTCGAACGGATCCGGTGGGTGATGGACGGGGAGAGGGGGGATGGTTCGACTCCCCAGGAGTCCGTGACCTCCGGGGTTCCCGCATCCACCGCGCCAGTGGTTCGTCGATCGCGGTCCGGCCGCGTGGATGACGCCTCGGTGGTGCTCGACGAACAGGTCGGGGAGCTGTGCGACGCGCTGGCCGAGATCGTGCAGGTGGAGGGAGCGCCCGGTGCGTGGCTGGATGATCCCCGGGCCTCCGACTCCCGGTCGGGCATGTTGCTCGACAGTTGCGGCGTCGACGATTCGGTGGGGATCCGCACGCTTCTCTGGCATCTCCGCCGGACGGGCCTGGACGCGGTCGAGGGACTGTTACCGTTCGCGGACCCGGTGGACCCCGCCCGGGGCTTCGACGTGCAGGCGAGGATGTTCGAGCACGCCATGGCCACCGGTGGACTGGGTTCGGAGCCGGGGCCCGGGGTGACCTGGGCGGGTCGACTGTGGCCGATCGCGGAGAGGCGGGGCTACGGGTACGCCGTGGCCTACCGGGACGGTCCGGATGCCGGAGCGGTCTGGGCGTACGGCGGAGACGAACCGCTCTACCGGGTGTGGGATTCGGTCGTGGACCTGCTGGTGGAGGTGTACCGGGCGGTGACCACCGGCGAATCGTGCGACGCGGCGATCGCCGCCGCGACGAACGGACGCGTGGCGTGGACGAACCTCAACTGAGATCCCGTCCAATGACGGTGGCCCGGCCGCCGCGGCAGAACACGAGCTCGACGCGGCTGACGGTCCGGCCGGTGGTCGCCCGCAGGAGTTCGGCGTACGCGCACAGCTGGAGCAGGTAATCGTCCACGGTGGCGCAGGTGACGGCGACATCGGTCTTGTAGTCGATGACGGACAGGGACCCGTCGGGGTGGTCGACGACCAGGTCGACCACCCCGTCCACCGCGACGGACGTGCCGTTGGTCGTGGCGAGGGATCCCGCGACCGGCAGCTCCGCCCAGTGCGGACGGCCAGCGGCCCTGCGCACGGGGTCCGAGGTGAGGGCCGTGCGGGCGACGGCGACCATCTCCTCGACGGCCTCGGGGGACCTGGCGTCGCGGACGCCGCCACCGAGACCGAGGGAGGTGAGCTGATCGGCCGCCCACGACTCCCACTCCCGGATGTCCGCAGAGGGTGCTGCTGTGAGGAGCTCGGCGAGATCGGTGTGTTCGGCCAGGTGATGGACGGCGGTGCCGACGTCGGTGCCGGAGGCCAGTGGGACCGTCCGGGGTGCGGGCGGCAGCTCCTCCTCACGTGTGGGAGCGGGCGCGAACCGGTCCCGCAGGGCGGCGGCCAGTTGCTGGGGTAGCGAGGGATCGGGCCCGCCCGCGGGGTGATGGGCGATCCGGGTCGCCGACCACCCGGCTCGCTCGGCGGATCGGGCGACGACCTCGCGGCTGCGGTCGTCCCACTCGTCCCGTCCGGGGACGTCGACGGGGGGTGCGGACGCCGGTTCGAGCAGATCCTGCCCGTAGGGCACCAGCTCCGGCGCGTCGGGCATCTCCATGACCGAACCGAGGAGGGAACCCCACAGTCTCCGGGGCTTCGGATTCTTCTCCTTGGTCAGTACGTATCCGTGTCCGGAGACGGCGAGGCGACTCTCCGCGCGCGTGGCGGCCACGTAAAGCAGCCTGATCCGCTCCGCCAGCGAGTGTTCCGCCTCCCGCTCCGCGGCCCGTGCGAACCCGGGATCGCGCACCGAGGTGGAGAACGAGGCCGCGGGTCGGGGAGGCTCGTCGTCCGTCCACAGCAGTCTGTCCCGGTCACCCGGCCACTTGCGGCTCATCCCGGCGAGCACGACCATCGGGTACTCGAGCCCCTTGGCGGCGTGAATCGTGGTGATGCGGACGGCGTCGACCCCGATCTCCGGGATCGCCGCCTCCGGGACCCGGGCGTCCTCGGCGGTGAGTGCCAGCGCCCAGTCCGCGTACTCGCGCAGGTCGGCGCGGGCCGGGTCGGCGGCGGAGTCCTCCCACTGCCAGGCGTGTTCGATCACGAATCGGATGCGTCGCCACAGGTCGCGCCGGCGGGGCGACTCGGCGACCGATTCGAAGACCATCCGCTCGTGGACGAGTGTCTCGAGGATCTCGCCCGGTCGTCGGCTCCGCCGGGACAGGTCGGAGAGGTAGTCGATCCCCACGGCGACCGGGGAGTCCACGAGGTGGTCGGGCGCCGGGGCGCCGGGGGCCCAGACCCCTCCGGCCGCGCGCCACCGGAGCAGGTCGTCGTCACCACATCCGAAGAGCGGGGAGCGGAGCGCTCCGACGAGCGATGCCTCGTCGGCCGCGTTGGCCACGGCCCGCACGGCGAGGAGGAGGTCCCTGATCTCGGGGGTGCCGTAGACGATGGACGACGCTTCGGTCCGGAAGTCGATCCCGGCGTGGTCGAGGCATTTCTCGATCATCGGCAGAGAACCCCGGGAGGGCAGGAGGATTGCGATGTCCCCGAGGCGGAGCGGGGTGTGGCCACCGTCCTTGGACTCGTGTGTCCACTGCTCCCGGACGGCGGTCGCGATCACCCGTGCCACATCGGAGGCTTCGGTCCAGTGCCGCGTGATGTCGTCATTCGCGTCCGCGGGACAGTGATCGGGCAGCGCGGGCACGTCCTCGGTGCGGAACACGAAGGGACGGGGCCCGTGCGCGGGGTCGTACGGGGGCCGATCGGGACCCGGTTCCAGTTCCCGGTACTCGGGCTGCACGCCCTGCGCGGCGAGCATCACCTCCGAGAACACCGAGTTGACCCAGTCCAGCACCGCCCGCGAACACCGGAAGTTGGTGCTCAGGCGCTCGATCTCGACCCCGTCCATCTGCTGCGCCCGCAGGTAGGTGGAGATGTCCGCCCGGCGGAAACGGTAGACGGACTGTTTGGGGTCACCGACGGTGAACAATCTCCCGGACACCGAGCCCGGTTCCGGGCTCGGTGCCGACCCACCAGTGGACCCCGCGCCCCGTCGGCCGTCCTCGGCGGTGAGGAGGGTGGCGAGGTCGAGCTGGATGGGGTCGGTGTCCTGGAACTCGTCGATGAGGATGCGCGTGTACCGGGCCCTGACCCGGTCCCGCACCTCGGGGTCCTGCAGCAGCTCACGCGCCAGGACGAGTTGGTCGTGGAACTGCAACGTGCCGCGCCTGCGCCGGTCCTCGGCGTGTCCGCGGATCACCGGGATGAGGGCGTCCAGGACGATCGCGATGCGGGGGCGCCAGTGGGCGGACAGGACCTCGGTGCAGATAGAGGGCAGTCGCTTGATCTCCTCCTTGATCTCCCTGACGGTGTCGGCGCCGCCCCAGTTGGGCCCCTTTCCCCCGCTTCCCGGACCGAGGGGCGTGGAGAGGAGTTCGACCCAGGTGGGAGACGCCGTCCGATCCGTGGCCGCCGACTGGAGGTCCGTCAGCCATTCCTCGTGCCTGGCGAGGGTCTGGTAGAGCTTGTCGGTTTCGTCCTGGCAGGACTCTCGCCATCCGATGATCGACCCGATCGCGGCGACGATCTCCGCGAGATCGGGGGTGGCGGGCAGCTCGGAACCGGGAGCCCCGCCGGAGTGGAGAGGGCCGCGCGGGAGTCGGTCCCAGTCGCGGTGCAGCGCCTCCACCATCTCGCGGAAAGCATGCGTGCCGACGCCGGCGTCGAGCATGTCGTCGACCGCCTGGGCCAGTATGCCGGAGCGCGACCCGTTCCGGTCTCCGCCGAACAGGACGCTCGCGCATTCCTGCCACATCGCTTCCACGGCCGTGGCCTCGGCGGTGTCCTGCTGGGCGGTCACCTTCGGCGGTGTCCCGGCCTCGAGCGGATTCTCCGAGAGCAGCCGCAGTGCGAACGAGTGCAGGGTCCCGATGGCCGCGGTGTCGAGCCCGGCGAGCGCGGCGTCCGCGCGGGGGTCTCCCCCCTCCCGTCGGTCGACCAGGTGGACCCGCAGCCGGTCACGCAGTTCGGCGGCCGCCTTCTCGGTGAAGGTGATCGCGGCGATCCTGTCCACGGGCACGCCGTCGGTGAGCAGGAGGGTGCTGAGCCGACCGACCAGGGCGTGGGTCTTCCCGGTGCCCGCCCCGGCCTCGACGAAGAGGGTGGCGGTGGTGTCCCGTTCGACCCGGTCCCGGGCGGGTTGGTCGTGGAGCGCGCTCATGGGGTCGACTCCGTTCCGGTCCCGGCCGTGTCACCGGCGACGATGCCGACGAACGCGGGATGGGACGCGAGTGGCTCCCGCCGGGACAGTCGCTCCCACGTGCGGTCCAGATCCGCGCCTCCGAGCAGGTCGGCCAGGTCGCGGGAGGACCCGCGCCCGCCCTTGAGGGGGAACCATCCCCGCCGGATGGCGTCGACCAGGTGGCCGACGTCCGAGCGGACCCGGTCCATGACGGCATCCGAGATGGTGAGGGAGATCTGTTCGAAGCCCCCGCGTTCGGTGCAGTACCAGTAGCGGGCCTCGCTCACGGGCATGTGCCGGGCGGAGGCGGCGGCCGCCGCGTACAGGGGGAGCTGGAACCGGGTGCCGGCCACGGTGGGGTCGTCCTCGCCCGGGCGCAGTTCCACCCCGGGTGGCTTCCCGGTCTTGTAGTCGGTCACGCGCTGCGCTCCATCCCGGACGTCGAGCCGGTCGATCGATCCGGCCAGGAGCAGGGTCTCCGGGCCGCGGGAGGTGATCACCTCGAGCGCGATCCCGGCCGACGGCTCTCCGGGGAGTCCGCGTCCGAATCCGAGCTCGGTGGCCGTGGGACGCCAGCCCGCGTCCGAATCAGCGCTGTCCTCCTCGAACCACCGGCCGAGCTCGGCGGCGAGGAGCATGCGTCGCCGGCGCCACAGGGGGGTGAGCAGCCCGGGAGCCGCGGCGACGGCCTTGTCGCACTCGTCGGACAGGGCGCGCATGAGCAGGTCACGATCCGGACCGACCCCCAGCGCGAGTCGCTCGCCCACGTATCTCTGCAGGATCGCGTGGACCAGGTCGCCGTAGTCGCGGAGGTCCATCTCGATGTCCGCCGCCGGGTCGTCGAGCACACGGACCCGGAGCACGGTGGCGAGGAAGAACAGGTAGGGGCTCTGGGCCCAGTCCTCCAGGCGGGTCGGCGACACGGGTGTGTCGAGAACCGTGACCAGCTCGTTCACGGACGAGACGTCTCCGGTGAACCGCGAGAACACACCGAGCCTCCGGTCCCGACGCATCTCGTGTGCCCGGATGAGCGGCTCCGGCGCGGTGGGTCCCGCCCGCCACCCGCGTGCCGCCAGTTCACGGAGGCGCAGCTCGGTGGGGGTGGCCGGATCGGGGCCCAGGAGGGGCGCGGGTGAGAGGACGCCGTCGACGAACGAGGGGACCGCGGTGACGGCGGGGCACCCCGCGACGGCCTCCTGCCACCGGGTGGCGTGGACCTGCTCGCCGGAGAGGCGCGAGAGCGTGGGCAGGAGCCACCGGGACGGGATGCGGTGTCCGCCACCTCGCATCGACCCGCGGGGGAACGAACACAGTCGTCGGTTCGCGCCCGCCGACAGGGCCAGTTGGAGGACCCGGTACCGCTCGTCGAGCAGTTCGGAGGCGGGTGGCTCGACCACTCCCTCGGGCAGCAGCGGATCGGGTCGGTGCAGGACGGGTAACAGTCCCTCGGCCATGCCCACCACGCACACCGTGTCGAGGTCCCGGCCGACCGCGTCGTCGATCGGGCCCAGGCTCACGCCCGCACCCTCCTCGCCGACCCGCCCGGTGATCGAGTCCAGCCGGGTGGACACCGCTCCGACGATCCGCTCGCGGGTGATCGCGGGCGAGAGGGTGTCGAGGTCGGCGAGAGATCCCACCGCGGCCTGCACCGCCGCGCGGTCGGGGGTCTGCCGGAAGAGGGAGGTGAGCAGGGTGTCCAGCGTCTCTCCGACCTCGGACCAGGTCCGTGCGGACTCGAGGGTGCCGAGGGTCGACCTGATCCTGTCGACCAGGTGTAGCAGCGCCGCGGCGGCCGCCCGGTCGGAGTCGGTGAACCCGTCCCCGGACTGCTCACCACGGTCCGCGAGGTGGTCGGCCAGGCGGGTCCAGTCGCCCGCTCCGATGACCGGGACACGCATGCGGGTGAGCATCTCCAGCCGACGGGACGAGACCGCCGTGCCCCGGTCGTCGAGGAGTGCCACGGCCCCCTCGGCCACGATCGAGAGCAGGTCGGCGCGCGGCATGAGGTCCGGGTCGATCGCGAGCAGTCGGACGAGGGACCGGCCGGCGGTCGTGCGACCGAGATCGGTGGCGGAGGGTCCGTTGACGACGATCCCCGCCTCCGAGAACGCCCGGAGCAGCAGTCGGAGATAGGGGTCCGGCGACGGGTAATAGACGCCGATCCGGTGCCCCGGGAGCCCGTCCGCCAGGCGTGAGCGGACGAACCGGACCACCGCCCGCACCTCGTCATCCGGGTCCGACGCGTGCAGGACATGGGTTCCCGTGACGGCGCCGTCGCCGTCGGGCTCCGCCGCGGAGGCCAGGTGGTCGGCTCCCGTCCCGGGAATCGGCGTGACCCCGCGAGAGTGCAGGGCGGCGCGCAGACGTCGCTCGGCCTCCGTCCCCCTCAAGGGGGCCGCGAGGACCACGCGGCCGAGACCGTCCAGCCTCTCGATCGCGCCCGAGACGGCCTCGAACTGCGTGTAGTAGGCGGAGCCGGTCATGGCACGGGCTTGCTCCGACAACCGGAGCACCTCGGAATGGAGCCGGTTCTCCGCGGCCACCGATCCTGCCTCCACGGTTCCCAGCCG
Organism: Dietzia sp. SYD-A1; assembly: GCF_015356725.1. Classification (NCBI taxonomy): domain Bacteria; kingdom Bacillati; phylum Actinomycetota; class Actinomycetes; order Mycobacteriales; family Dietziaceae; genus Dietzia; species Dietzia sp. SYD-A1. Next base: position 130 of record NZ_JADDKI010000057.1, on the reverse strand, counting down.
CAGGCATGCGCGGGCCACCGCCTGGCCGGTGACCGGCTCGCCGGCCACCGCCCGGAGTTCGCCGGGGTCCGCGTCCAGGGCCTTCTCCACCGCCGCCTCCAGGAGGGGGAACGGCAGCGCGGCGCGGGGG
>NZ_JADDKI010000563.1:0-1761 GCF_015356725.1 Dietzia sp. SYD-A1 | reverse complement strand
ACACCCGTCACCCCAGTCACGGAGGACACCACATGGCACACAACCTGGCCGACCTCTTCGAGCACGCCGTGGACGCCTTTGGCGCGGACCGCCTGGCGGTGGTGGAGGACGAACGTCGGCTCACCTACGCGGACCTGGAGGCCGAGGCCAACCGGTGGGCCTCGGCACTGTCCTCCCTGGGTGTCGGTGCCGGCGACCACGTCGGTGTGCATCTGCGCAACGGGGTGGACTGCCTGGCCCTGATCATCGGGGTGCTCAAGTTGCGGGCGGTGACCATCAGCATCAACTACCGCTACTCGGGAGCGGAACTGCGCTACCTCTACGACTACTCGGACACCAGCGTGTTGGTCTTCCACCGTGAATTCGGTGGTGCGGTGACCGAGGCCGTCAGCGGTCTCGACTCCGTCCGGCACACGATCGTGGTGGAGGACGGCTCGACCGTCGACACGCTCCCGGACGGCGCCCTGGACGCGCGGGAGATCCTGGACGCGGCGTCGACGGAGCGCCCGCGGCTCGAGCGCAGCGGCGACGACCTCTACCTGGTGTTCACCGGCGGAACCACCGGAAAGCCCAAGGGCGTGATGTGGCGTCAGGAGGACCTCTGGCGCAGCCTCGGCGGCGGTGCGGACTACCACACGGGTGAGCCGGTGCCCGACGAGTACCACCAGTCCCGGTCCGGCCTCGGCGGCGATCCCCTGCGCTACCTGATCCTGCTCCCGCTCATCCACACCTCGGGCATCATGCCCAGCTTCACCGGACTGTTCGCCGGCGGCACCATGCACTATCTCCCGCACTTCCGGGCGGCGGACGCCCTGGAGGAGATCGAGAGCGAGAAGATCCAGGTCGCCGTGGTGGCGGGGGACGCGATGGTCCGGCCGATCGTGGACCAGATGCGTCGGACCGACCCCGACACCTCGAGCATGTTCATGGTCTCCTCGGGCGCCGCCCTGTTCTCCCCGTCGGTCAAGGCGGACCTGCTCGAGCTCCGCCCCGATCTGATGATCATGGACGCGTTCGGGTCGTCCGAGGGCGGTTTCGGCGGTCTGGGCGTGGTCACCAAGGCGAACCTCGACGACGGATCGCTGTTCGCCGATCACGGTCCGCGGATCCCCAGGGGGACCACCCTGCAGCTCGTCGACGATTTCGACGAGCCGCTCCCGGACGACTCGACGGAGATCGGCTGGATCGTCAAGAGCGGCTACCAGCCCGCCGGGTACTACAAGGACGAGGCCAAGACCGCCGAGACCTTCCGGGAGATCGCGGGCACCCGTCGGGTGTTCACCGGCGACCGCGGACGCTATGACGGCCCGGAGACGATCATCATGCTCGGTCGGGCGAGTCAGGTGATCAACTCGGGCGGCGAGAAGATCTTCGCCGAGGAGGTCGAGGCCGCGCTCAAGGCGGTGGACGGGATCGAGGACGCGGTGGCGTTCGGCATCCCGGACGAGCGGTTCGGACACCGCGTGGGCGCGGTGATCCAGTGGTCGGACACCGCTGATGCCGGAGATCTCGAGTCCGTCGGGCAGGCGCTGCGCGAGCACCTCGCCGGCTTCAAGATCCCCGCGGCGTACTGGGTGGTCGACCGCGTCGAGCGCCACCCCAGCAGCAAGACCGACTACGGATGGGCGCGGCGACTGGTGGCCGAGCGCGCCCCCGACCACGACCGGCGTACGGACGCCGTCGGCTCGGCGTGACCGGGCTGCGGCTGGACGGCCGGTCCTTCGCGGTCACCGGGTCCTCCCGCGGGATCGGTGCGGCGGT
>NZ_JADDKI010000562.1:0-3903 GCF_015356725.1 Dietzia sp. SYD-A1 | reverse complement strand
GGTCCGGGGTGCCGGCCGCGCCGACGCCATCGGCCGGGAGGTCGACGAGCTGCGGGCCAACGGCGCGGCCGGCACCCCGGACCAGGTGGTCGACACCATCGGCCGCTACTCGGCGATCGGGGCGCGGCGCATCTACCTGCAGATGCTCGACATGTCCGACCTCGGTCACCTGGAGCTGGTGGCCTCGGGGTGGCGCGGCAGCTGTAGAGACGACGGCGGACCTTCGTATCGAGTGGCGCGACGTCAGCGCGTTCGGCCCGGAGTCCAAGCGTGCGGCTCTGGCCCCGTACGACGTGCAGGGCAGTTTATGGGAGTTTCACTGCGCCCAGTTCGAAGGTGGCCTCACACGGTCCGATCGGGATTACTCCGAGGCGGCCCTCGTCGCCTTGGCGGGCGAAGTAAGGATGGACACCGAACGATTCGCCGCCGACATGATCTAGCCGGAGGCGAGTGAGGAGATCGCGCGGAGCGAAGAAGTCGAAATCGAGCACGGCGCGAGCGCGACTCCCGTGCTCATTCTGGGTGGGTGCCCGAGGGGCGTCCTTGCCTTGGTTGGCCCCGGGACGGCACGGGGCCGGGCGTCGACACGGACGCCCAGCGGTTCCGGTGACGGACGTCACCAATTCTACTTTTGGCGTTTCGCCTGCGTATCGAGATGTTTCGTCAGTGTAAAGGGTGGCCGGGTAGTGCAACGGAACGCCGTCCGCGGGGAACGAACCGGGTGACACTCCACTGCGTGACCGGCTGACGCGGTCGCTGCGTGGAGGAGTCCCGGACGGCCGACCGGCCGCCGCCGGCACCGCCGAAGAAGGACCCCACCATGACCGAGACCATCCGCACCCTCGTCGACATCGACCTAGACGGCCTGGCCGACTTGTCTGCCACCTCCAAGGAGAACCCCTCCACCGGCCACCGCACACTCAAGGCCACCACCGTCTGCGAGACCGGCTTCCGCAACCTCACATCAGTGCGGGACACCGCGCCGGTCCTCGTCTCCGAGCCGTGCGCACTGCTCGGAGACAACGCCGCCCCCAACCCGTCCGAGGTCGCCCTAGCTGCGCTCGGGTCCTGCATCAACGTGGGCCTGGTGGCGAACGCCGGGCACCGCGGGATCGCGTTGACCACCGCCGAGATCGCCATGGAGGGCGACATCGACATCTCCGCCGTCTGGGGGGTCGGCGACACCGATCCGGCCAAGATCATGGGGTTTACCGCGATCCGTTGCACCATCACGCTCGCCGGTGACACAGACGAGGCCAACCTCACCGAGATCGCCGAATCCGCCATGCGCTGGTCACCGGTCGTCAACACGATGACAAACCCGGTCAAGGTCTCCCACACCACCGTCGTCGCCTGATCGCCCGTCAAGAGACCCGAGGAGAACACCGATGAACATCACCGACCCCCGCACGGTCCTGGACAAGGCCGAGGCCGGCCGCATCGTCGATGCGGCGCGCGTCCGCGCCGGCAAGTCTTGGGAGGAGCTGGCCGAGGCGGCCGGTAGCGCCCCTGTGTGGACGACCGCTGCGTTGCTCGGGATGCACCCTATGAGCAATGCGCAGGCCGCGGCCGTAGCCGACCTCCTGGAGCTGGGCGGCGACGTGGTCGAGGCACTCGTCGCCCAGCCCACCCGAGGCGACGTCGTCGGGCCGCCTCCTGCAGACCCCACGCTGTACCGATTCCACGAGGCGCTCATGGTCTACGGACCGGCGCTCAAAGCTCTGATCCACGAAGAGTTCGGTGACGGGATCATGAGTGCCATCAATTTCCAGGTCGACATCGCCCGCCGGTCGGACCCGGGTGGCGATCGGGTCGTCGTGACCTTTGACGGGAAATTTCTCGATTACAACTGGTGAGCCCCGCCGCCACCATCCATCTCATGCCAATTCGGAGGAACACCATGACCGCCACAGCGATCCCCGTTTCCACCTCTACTCCCGTCGACCTGGACGGTGTGTTAGAGACAGTCACCGCCCGGGCGGACGACCTCGACCGTGGGAAGGGCGCCGCCAGAGACGTCCTGCCCTTGCTCGCCTCGACCGGCGCGCTCGATGCGGGCCTTCCGCGCAACCGTGATGGTGGACTGCTCGGGATGGTCGAGACCCTGGCCCAGGTGTCCGCCTGCTGCCTTTCCTCGGCGTTTACCGCCTGGGCACACCGCATGACCATGGAGTACCTGGCGCACGCCGACACCCCCTACTCCCGCGACCTGCTAACCGGGATGGTCACCGGGGAGCGCCCCGGTGTCACAGGGATGGCCTCGGCGTTCCGCGAGTTGGCCGGCTGTGGCAGCCTCGACGTGACCGCCACGGTCGAGGGTGAGGAACTGGTGCTCGACGGCACCCTGCGATGGGCCTCCAACCTGTACGAGGACGCCGTCCTCGTCACGGCTGCGCGCACCACCACCGGCGACCGCATTTTGGTCGCCCTGCCTGTCGACACCCCGGGCGTCACAGTGGGCCCACCCTTCTCCCTCATGGCCCTGGGCTCCACCGCCTCGTCGTTCCTAAAGATCGAGAACGTCCGGATCGGTACACACCAGGTGTTGACCAGCGATTTCGAGGCATTCCTCACCTCCGTTCGGCCCACGTTCGTGATGCTGCAGACGGCGCTCTGCGTGGGCCTGGCTACCACTGCACTGGAAGAGGCTCGCGCGTCGCTCATCGGCGTCAACGCGGTGTTCGCCGGCGAGGTCGACCGGCTCGTGGGAAAGCTCGCGCTGGTCCGCTCTGCCATGACCGCCCACGCCCGCGCCGAGGCGACAGCCCACGCCGCCGGGCGCGCCGAGCTCCTCGCCTTGCGCCTGCAAGCGGCGGAGGTCGCTTTCGAGGCCGCGATTCTGGAGACCAAATCGGCTGGGGGTAAGGGCTATGCCCGCTCGTCCGGCACCTCCCGGCGCATGCGCGAGGCCGTCTTCTTCCCGGTCCAGTCGCCGTCCGAGGCCCAGCTGAGGTGGGAGCTGGCCAGCTGCGCCTAAGCGCATTCAGCGAGGCACCCGCGACGAGCCACCTGAAAGGAGTGCCCATGACCGTCGACGAACTGGGGCCTGCCGCCGTCCTGGCCCGAGGCGAACGCCACGAAGTCGCAGGCTTGGTTGCCGAGTACTACCCGGGCATGCTCCGCTTCGCCCAAACGCTCGTGCCGTCCAGCGCGGCGGCCGAAGATGTGGTCCAGGAGACCTGGATCGCCGTGCTCGGCGGCCTGGAGGGCTTCGAGGGACGCTCCGGTTTCCGCACCTGGCTCTACGCCGTGCTGCGGAACAAGGCCTACCGGGCCACCGGGCAGGAGATTCGCCTGCGGCGTTACGAAGTCGTCGCAGTTCCGGAGTGCGACGGGCAGGACGACCCCCACGGCATCGCCGGCCGGATGCACCCGCACGGACACCCCGACGCCGGTCACTGGTCGATGCCGCCCGAGGCCAGGTTCCTGCCCGAGACGGCTGCCGTCAATGCGGAACTCGGCCGGGTACTCGCTGCCGAACTCGGCCGGTTGCCGGACCGGCAGCGCCAGGTGGTGTTGCTGCGCGAGGTCGACGGACTGACCGCCACCGAGGTGGAGGAACTCGCCGGCATCCCGGCGACCACCCAACGTTCCCTGCTCCACCGGGCGCGAGCGCGGCTGCGCGGCGCGCTCGAGTGTTACACGACCGGCCAGTGCGCCGACCCCACCCATCTCCACGCGGAGGTCCGATGACCACGACTCGCCGCTCCGGCCCGGTCGAACCCGATTGTGTCGAATTCGTGAACCTGGCTCACCAACTGCTCGATGCCGACGAGTCGACCTGGGATCGCGAGATACATGCCCACCTCGCTTCCTGTCCGCCTTGCGTTGTCTACCTCCGTCAACTCGAGGACCTCCGAACTCTGCTCCGCTCCCTCGGCCCCGCCCTACCCCCAGATGACC